>NZ_AZSV01000221.1:0-506 GCF_000582595.1 Pseudomonas sp. BAY1663 | reverse complement strand
TGAGCTTCCCCCGTTGCCAACCAATGTGCAAGCGGGCTGCGCAAGATCACTGCCGGTCGTATCGATTGCGGCACTCGGCTTGATCGAGCGTCTCTACGTGCTGTCACCGGACCGCCTATCGCGAAAGTACGCGCACCAGGTTCTTCTCATCGAGGAACTGTCGGCGTTCGGCGTCGAGGTCGTGATTCCTCAATCACGCCATCGGCGCGACCCCGGAAGAGGCGCTGTTGCTGCAGATGCAGGGCATGATCGCTGAATACGAGCGCGCCAAGATCATGGAGCGCAATCGTCGCGGCAAGCTTCATGGCGCGAAGCGCGGCAGTGTCAATGTGCTCTCGACGGCGCCTATGGGTGATCTGGCAGGTCGCGGCACGCCGCAATACTTACAAAAAGCTTGGCAAGAGCAGCCCGCTCTACAAAGCCAAGCGCAAGGTCGAGAAGGCCAAGGCGCAGGTGCGGGCCAAGGTCGAGCACCCGTTTCGGGTGATCAAGCGCCAGTTTGGTTA
>NZ_AZSV01000220.1:0-520 GCF_000582595.1 Pseudomonas sp. BAY1663 | reverse complement strand
CTGCAGGCCTGCCAGAAGCTCACAAGCCGTGGCAGCAATCCTTGTCGGTGAACCTGTCCGGCTCCGTGCCGGGGTAAGGCGCGATTACCGGGGGAACGTGCAGCATCGGCTGGAAGCTGAAGTAATGATGCAACGCCGCGATCATCTCCTTGATGTCGCCCGGCGGTTCGATCAGCGAGAAGCCGGTATCGAAGCTGCCGGGCGTGACATCCTCGCGCGACCAGAGGCTCAGCGCGCTGAAATCCACATGACGCACCTGGCCGACCTGGCCAGGAATCTTCAGGCGCATCTCGAAACGCACGCCGAGCATCATCGGATAAGGCTGATCAGCATCAGCCGCCCTCGGACAGGTTGCCGATGAAACCCAGCGGTTTGTCGGTGAACCGGTTGAAGACATTGAGGTAATACGGCAACTGGTGTCGCTGGATACGACGCTGATTCGCCATGTTCATTCGATTGGGCCTTAGGGTCTGTTGCCGTTTCGTCGCGAGCCGCGTTGCTGCGTCAAATGGCGCCAGGC
>NZ_AZSV01000219.1:0-566 GCF_000582595.1 Pseudomonas sp. BAY1663 | reverse complement strand
CGCGGGCTCGGCCTGGCCATCGTCGGCGAGATCAGCCGCGCCCACCGCGCCGCCATCGAGCTTGCGCAGGGCCCGCTCGGCGGGTTGCTGGTGCGGGTGCGCTTTGTGCCGAGCGAGGTCTGAGGGCCGCCCGCTCAGGCCCGGCGGCGTCCCCAGAACTGCTGGACCAGCTCCTGCATGCCATCTGCCAGGCGGGCCATGCCCGAGGCGCTTTCCTGACTCTGCAGGCCGGTTGCCACGTGCTGGTCGGAGCCGCCGCGGATGCTTGCGATGCTCTGGTTGATCTCTTCGCTGACGGCGCTCTGCTGTTCCACCGCGGCGGCGATCTGGCTGCTCATCGCGCTGATTTCGTTGACCCGGCTGTTGATGCCATGCAGCGACTGCTCGGCCTCGCCGGCATGGCCGACGCTGTGCTGCGCCTGGTCGCGGCTGCGCTGCATGACCTGCACCGCCTCCCGCGCGCCGGCCTGCAGCGTGCCGATCATGCTCTGGATATCGGCGGTGGCCGATGAGGTGCGCGAGGCCAGCCCGCGCACCTCGTCGGCGACCACGGCGAAGCCGCGGCC
>NZ_AZSV01000218.1:0-576 GCF_000582595.1 Pseudomonas sp. BAY1663 | reverse complement strand
AGTTCGATGGCCACCAGCACGGCGCCCTCGCTGCCCTCCAGCCGGGTGCCGGCGCTCGGCGCGTGCAACTGCGCCGGCGCCGCATCGTTGATGCCGAGGCGTTCGCTGGGCGGCTGCAGGCGTTCGCGCAGCAGGCGGTAGGCCGGCAGGTTCAGATCGAGTCGTAGCGCTGTGCGGCCACGGTGCCAGCGCCACAGGCAGAAACCGGCCAGCAGCAGGCGCGGCAGCAGGCCGTAGACCAGCAGCACGCCGACCAGCCAGCCGGCCCAGTGTTGCCGGGCGTTGTCCAGATCGCTGCCCAGCGCGCCGCTGGCGCGGATCTGCTCGACGTCCGGTATGCCGAAGCCGAGCAGCGTCGGCAGCGCGCCGAGGGCCTGGGTAAGGGTGACGAAAGCGTTTTCGCCGAGGATGGTGGTTTCCCAGACGAAGCCGTAGCGGCGCGTCGCCAGCAGGGCCAGCAGCGTGAGCAGGGCGCTGGTCATCGCCAGCAGCCACAGCCCATGCACGCCGATGCCGAGCAGCCAGCGGCCGAGGCGGCGCTGCTGCAGCACGGCGAGCAGCGCCGCGCTAGCAGCA
>NZ_AZSV01000217.1:0-593 GCF_000582595.1 Pseudomonas sp. BAY1663 | reverse complement strand
ACTGGACGGTACGCCACTGGTGCTGCTGGCGCCGCCGAAGCGCGCGGACGACCGCGCCGGGCTGTCCGACGACGACGCGCGGGCGAAGCGCAGGGGGCCGCGGCTGGAGCCGCAACTGCTGATCCTTTCCAGTGGCGAGCTGTCGCCGTTCAGCCTGCGCCTGTCCGAACGCAAGCCGGGCGGTGGCACCTGGCTGATCGCCAGCGACGGCTTCCGCCTGCCCGAGGCCGAGCCGCTCGGAGAGCGGCGATGAAAGCGCCTATGGCCAGGGCCGACCGCGGCTTCACCCTGCTCGAAGTGCTGGTGGCGCTGGCGATCTTCGCCACGGTGGCGGCGGTGGTGCTCACCGCCGCCGGGCGCAGCCTGAGCAATGCCGCGCGGCTGGAGGAACTGACCCTGGCCGGCTGGATCGCCGACAACCGCATCAGCGAACTGCAGCTGCAGCAGGTTACCCCGGCGGTCGGCCGCGAAACGCTGGAACTCGACTATGCCGGCCGCCAGTGGCAGGTGCTCAGCGAGATCGCGGCCAGCGCCGACCCCGCCCTGCTGCGCGTCACCGTCCGGGTCGCGCTGCCGGCGCCGCGCGGGCGCAA
>NZ_AZSV01000216.1:0-593 GCF_000582595.1 Pseudomonas sp. BAY1663 | reverse complement strand
TTAAGGAAACTCTGAAGAAGACTTCCTGATTTGGCAAAATGCCCAGACTCTCCACCCGCCCGAGTTTCCGATGAAACAGATCACTTTCGCCGACGCCGAGTACGCCGGTAAGCGCAAGCAGACCCGCAAGGAATTGTTCCTGATCGAGATGGATCGGGTTGTGCCATGGAAGGGTTTGATTGCCTTGATCGAGCCGCATTACCCCAAGGGCGAAGGCGGCCGACCCGCCTATCCGCTGATGGCGATGCTGCGCGTACATCTGATGCAAAACTGGTTCGGCTACAGCGATCCGGCGATGGAAGAAGCGCTGTACGAGACCACCATCCTGCGTCAGTTCGCCGGGTTGAGCTTGGAGCGCATTCCTGACGAGACCACCATCCTCAATTTCCGCCGGCTGCTGGAGAAGCATGAGTTGGCGGCCGGTATCCTTGGCATGATCAATGGCTACCTGGGAGATCGCGGCCTGTCGCTGCGCCAAGGCACCATCGTCGATGCCACGCTGATCAATGTGCCGAGTTCGACCAAGAACAAGGACGGCAAACGCGACCCGGAGATGCACCAGACCAAGAAGGGTAACCAATATTACTTCGGCA
>NZ_AZSV01000215.1:0-593 GCF_000582595.1 Pseudomonas sp. BAY1663 | reverse complement strand
CACCTGCAGGGCCCGCAACAGGCGCGCTGGCTGGCCGAGCTGATCGAACCCCTGGCCACCGCGCAGGCCCGCCGCGCCGCGCGCAAGGCTGCCGAAACCGCCACTACCCGCGTGGAGTTCTTCACGCTGCTGCGAGGAGAAGACTGATGAATCGCGCCTTCCCATCCGACCTGCTGCAGGCCGCCTTCGCCGATCCGGTGCTGGACGCCAGAAGAGCTTCCGCGCCGCGCTCAAGGCCCTGGCCGAACCCGGCACGCGCCAGCCGCTGGCCGCCGTCGAGGCCGTGGAGCGCCTGCAGCCGGCCACCTACGCGCTGTGCCTGAGCCTGCTCGACAACGATACGCCGCTATGGCTGGCGCCGGCCTTCGACACCCCGGCGATCCGCGCCAACCTGGCCTTCCACTGCGGCTGCCCGGTGGTGGAGGCGCGCGAGGAGGCGCTGTTCGCCCTGCTCGACGCCGCCGCGCTGGACGACCTGTCCGGCTTCTACCCCGGCAGCGAGCGCTACCCGGACCAGTCCTGCACGCTGCTGGTCCAGCTCGACCGCCTCGAGCGCGGCCCGGCGCTGAGCTGGCAGGGGCCGGGCATCGACG
>NZ_AZSV01000214.1:0-623 GCF_000582595.1 Pseudomonas sp. BAY1663 | reverse complement strand
CGGGCGCCAGCTGGAGCGGGCCGCGCGCGAGGCGCGCTATGCCGCGTTCGCCGATTGCCTGGGCGAGGGCGAACTGCTGCTGACCGCCCAGCACCGCGACGACCAGGCCGAGACCCTGCTGTTCCGCCTGCTGCGCGGTGCCGGTGTGCGCGGACTGGCGGCGATGCCGGCCGAGCGTGGGTTGGGACGGGGCAGGCTGCTGCGGCCGTTGCTCGATATTTCGCGGGCCCAACTGGAGGCCTACGCGCACAGCCACGGGCTCGACTGGATCGAGGACCCGAGCAATCGCAGCCTCGACCATTCACGCAACTACCTGCGCCAGCGGGTCATGCCGGAGTTGCGCCAACGCTGGCCACGGGCGGCTGCGAGCATGGCCCGCACGGCCGCGCATATGGCCGAGGCGCAGGTGCTGCTGGATGAGCTGGCGGTGCAGGATCTCGGTCCGGCGCAAGGCCCCAGTCACTTCGACTGGTTGCCGCTGCCCAGCCTCGCCCTGCCGCCGTTGCGCGTACTCACGCCGGCGCGGCAGCGCAACGCGCTGCGTCACTGGCTGGCGGACCTGACGCTGGCGCCCGATGGCGATCACTGGGCGGGTTGGGACGCGCTGCGTGACGCCAGGCCGG
>NZ_AZSV01000213.1:0-678 GCF_000582595.1 Pseudomonas sp. BAY1663 | reverse complement strand
CTGGAGATACACGATGTCTACCGAACCCGTCACCCTGATGGTGGCCCGCCGCGTGCGCGACGGCCGCTATCACGATTTCCTCGCCTGGCTGCACGAAGGCGAACAGCTGGCCGCCGACTTTCCCGGCTACCTCGGCTCCGGCGTGCTCGCCCCGCCGCCGGGCGGCGATGAATACCAGATGGTCTTTCGCTTCGTCGACGAACCGACCCTCGACGCCTGGGAGCATTCGGCCTCGCGCCGCACCTGGCTGCAACGCGGCGGCGAACTCTTTGTCCAGCCCCACGAGCACCGCGCCCGCGGTATCGACGCCTGGTTCGGCAATGACGACCGCCTGCCGCCGCGCTGGAAACAGAGCGTGGCGATCTGGCTGGCGTTCTTTCCCGTCTCGCTGCTGTTCCACGCGCTGTTCGGCGGTGTCCTGAGCGAATTGCCGCTGACGCTGCGCATCCTGCTCAGCACCCTGGCGCTGACCCCGTTGATGACGTACCTGTTCATCCCGCTGTCGACCCGCCTGCTCGCGCCCTGGCTACACAAGCCGGCCGGTGCGTGCTGGCGGCGCGGCAATGCGCCGGTCGCGAGCCGCTGAGCCACCAGCGGCGCTCGAAGGGCACCGTGCGGCAGGATTGCCTATGCTTTCCCGGTAGCGCTAACCGGAGGATGCCCCGATGAAAGCCCGCC
>NZ_AZSV01000212.1:0-699 GCF_000582595.1 Pseudomonas sp. BAY1663 | reverse complement strand
CCGAGGCGTTCGCTGGCTGGGGCATCCCCACGGCCGAGGCGATCCAGGCGGTGCGCCGGGCCTGCCCGCAGGCCACGCTGATCGGCTCCGGCGGCATTCGCGACGGCATCGACGCGGCCAAGGCACTCGCCCTCGGCGCCAACCTGGTTGGTCAGGCCGCCGCCGTGCTGCAAAGCGCGCTGGATTCCAGCGCGGCGGTGGTCGAGCACTTCCGCGTGCTGACCGAACAGCTGCGCATCGTCTGCTTCTGCACCGGCTCGGCCGACCTCGCTGCGCTGGCCCGGGCGCCGCTGGTGCGGGCGGCGGGCTGAGTCAGTCGCGCCAGCCGGCGGCCAGCTCGCGGGTCAGGGCGGCCGCGGGGATTTCCCGGCAGCCGCTGACGTTCTGCCCGGCCCAGAGCGGCGTGCAGTGATCCAGCCCGCGGCTTTCCGTCTTCGCCCGTAGCGCGCCGATGGCGTTGCCGGCCAGCGGGAAAGGCGGCACGCCGTCGGGCAGCGGGCCGAGTTCGCGCATGATGCGGTTGACGATGCCGCGTGCCGGACGGCCACTGAACAGCGTGGTCAATGCGGTATGCGCGGCCTGCGGGCTCTTCAGGGCGGCGCGATGGAACGGGTTGGCACGGCTTTCCGGACACAGCAGATAAGCGGTGCCGAGCTGCACGCCGGCGGCGCCCAGCGCCTGCGCCGCCGCCACGCCGCG
>NZ_AZSV01000211.1:0-742 GCF_000582595.1 Pseudomonas sp. BAY1663 | reverse complement strand
CCCGGCGACAGTTGCGTCGAGCGCACCGGCAGCATGGCGGCTTCGGCGTCGGCCGCGTTGCCCACGCGCGGGGCTGGCATCGGGGCCGGCGGCGTGGCCTGGTCCGGCTGAGGATTCAGCGACTGGTAGTACGGCAGCGCGGAGTCGCCGCCGCGGTCTTCGACGACGATCAACGGCGCGGAGGCGGTCTGGGCGAAGACGGTGGTCGTGGACAGCAGCCCGATGGCGGCGATGAGGACGATGTGGTTCATGGCGTGGTGGCCTGGAGGGTTGGAACGGGAACACCGGGGTCGAGCACGCGGGTCAGGTGTCGATGCACACTGCGCCGGTAGCGCGCCGCGGGTGCCCCGCCGGCGGGCCGGTGGTAGCGGCCGATGGCAAGCAGCCAGTCCTCGCCCGGCGTGTGCTGTTCGCGCAGGATTTCCGCAGCGATGGCGAGGTTGCGGTACGGGTCCAGCAGCTCGCAGGGCTGCGTGTAGCGATGCGTGTGGTAGCCGAGATTGACCTGGCCGAGACCGGCGTCAATGCGATTGGCCGGCGTGTGGGCGAGCGCACGGTGCAGCCCCGCGCAGGCCTCGGCGCGGGTGGCATAGCGCTGCGGCGTGCCGGCGACGTTGAGCGTCCACGGCCAGGGGATCAGACGCCCGCGCAGCATGGCGCCGCTCTCCTGCAAGGCCACCGCGTACAGCACCGCCGCCGGCACGTCTGCGCGATGCGCCGCCAGTCGATAGGCCGGCGGCGG
>NZ_AZSV01000210.1:0-743 GCF_000582595.1 Pseudomonas sp. BAY1663 | reverse complement strand
CTCGGGGCGAGGCTTTTGGCTTTTGAGGCAGGCCTCGCGGCCTGCTATTGCCGCGAGGGCGCGCCTCCCACAGGGACTGTGCGGGCTGGCTGCTTTTGTGGGAGGCCTGACCTCGGGGCGAGGCTTTTCGAGGCATTTTGTGAGGAGATTCATTTCCATCAGGCACGAGGTCGTACAGGCTTCGACCAAAGGTCAAGGAGATAAAAATGGGAACGGAAACTCATCCCACATCGAACCGGCTGCGCCTGGGGCGCTGGTCGGCGGTCGAACAGATTTACCTGATCACCACGGTCACCCGGCATAGAGCCAAAGTATTCGAGGAGTTCAGCGCAGCCCGCATGCTGATTCACACGATGCAAGAAGACGCACGACGCGGCTCGCATCTGACTTTGGCTTTCGTCGTGATGCCTGATCATTTGCACTGGCTTGTACAACTACGCCAGGGGGCGCTGTCGGGGCTGGTCGGAAGAGTCAAATCGATATCAGCCAAGCGTTTGGGCCGAAAAATCTGGCAGGACGGTTTCCATGACCATGCATTGCGCCATGAGGAAGATCTGGTGACAGTTGCTCGATACGTTGTTGCCAATCCGTTACGTGCAGGGCTGGTGAGGCGGATTGGGGACTACCCACACTGGGATGCTGTTTGGCTGTAGGCCGGAAGCAGGCCTGCGGCCTGCAATCGCCACGGGGGCGTGCCCACAGGGGACTGTGCGGGCTGGCTGCTTTTGTGGGAGGCCCGACCT
>NZ_AZSV01000209.1:0-800 GCF_000582595.1 Pseudomonas sp. BAY1663 | reverse complement strand
CCGAACCGGGCCGCGAAGGCCTGTCGCGCTACGCCCTGGCCACGCGCCTGCTGGGCCGCAGCGCGGCGGACCTGGCGCGATGCCAGGACGACCAGCAGCAGTGGGACGCCGAACGCGAGGCCGCCGAGCGCTACCACCAGCTCTGGCAGCAGCAGGGCTTCATGCGCGTGTTCCGCGCCTGGCTGGACGAGCAGGCGGTGGCCGAACGGCTGCTGGCGCGGGTCGACGGCGAGCGGCGGCTGACCAACCTGCTGCATCTGGGCGAACTGCTGCAGGCCGAAAGCCTGCTGCGCCCGGGGCTGGAGCCGTTGCTGGCCTGGTTCAACGCCCAGCGCGACAGCGAAAGCGGCGGCGAGGACGCGCTGCTGCGCCTGGAAAGCGATGCCGAGCGCGTGCAGATCGTCACCATTCACACCAGCAAGGGCCTGGAATACCCGCTGGTGTTCTGCCCCTTCCTCTGGGACGGCAAGCTGCTGGGCAAGAACCGCGACAGCGCCCGTTGCCATGACGAAAACGGCCAGCCGCTGCTGGACCTTGGCAGCGACCAGCTCGAGGACAACCTCGAACGGGCGCGGCGGGAAACCTTCGCCGAGCAGTTGCGCCTGGCCTACGTCGCGCTGACCCGCGCCCGCGACCGGCTCTGGCTGCACTGGGGGCCGGTCAGCCTGTGCAAACCGAAGAAGGACGGCAGCCTGGCGGGCGAAGGCCTGCACAGCAGCGCCCTGGCCTGGCTGCTGCACGGCCGCCAGCTGCCCGGCGCGGATGCCCTCGCCGAGCTCGGTCCGCACTTGGCCGGGTTC
>NZ_AZSV01000208.1:0-982 GCF_000582595.1 Pseudomonas sp. BAY1663 | reverse complement strand
GGCGTGGCGAGGCCGCAGGCGCTGCAGGGCGATGCCGCGCAGGCCTGCGCCGAGGCGCGCACCTGCGGCGTGCACATCGAACCCTGGCGTGCGGATGCGCCGCTGCACGGTGTGCTGGTGGATGCGCTGCTGGGTACCGGCATCAGCGGCGAGGTGCGCGAGCCCTATGCCGGCGCCATCGCCGCGATCAACGAAAGCGGCCTGCCGGTATTGGCAATCGACCTGCCTCCGGCCTCTGCGCCGATACCGGGCGGGTGCTGGGCCAGGCCGTGCGTGCCGAGCTCAGCGTGACCTTCATCGGCCTCAAGCTTGGCCTGTTCACCGCGGATGGGCCGGATCGCGTCGGTGCACTGGTGTTCGACGACCTGCAGGCCGATCCACAGATCGTCGCGCAGGTCGCAAGCGAGGCCGTGCGACTCGACCGGCCGGCCCTGGCACGGGTAGCACCGCGTTCGCCGGTGGCGCACAAGGGCAGCTTCGGCCAGGTGCTGGTAATCGGCGGCGAACTCGGCACCGGCGGCGCCGCGCTGCTCGCTGCCGAGGCGGCGCTGCGCAGCGGTGCCGGCATGGTGACGCTGGCGACCCGGCCGGAGCATGTCACAGCGTCGCTGGTGCGGCGCCCGGAGATCATGTGCCACGGCGTCGAGTCGACCTACGGCCTTACGGCACTGGCCGACCGCGCCGATGTGCTGGTGGTCGGTCCCGGCCTCGGCCAGGCGCCCTGGGGCCGCAGCCTGCTGTCGCTGGCGGCGCAGCGTGAGGTGCCGCAGACCTGGGATGCCGATGCGCTGAACCTGTTGGCCAGCGGCAGCGTCGAACTGCCAGCCGGCTGCGTGATCACGCCGCATCCGGGTGAGGCCGCGCGATTGCTGCAGTGCTCCACCGCCGAGGTGCAGGCCGATCGGCCGGCCGCGGTGCGCGAGCTGGCCAGGCGCTACGGCTGCGTGGCACTGCTCAAGGGCGCCGGCACGCTGATCGCCGC
>NZ_AZSV01000207.1:0-1006 GCF_000582595.1 Pseudomonas sp. BAY1663 | reverse complement strand
GCGGCGTTGTGCAGCAGGCGGCGAAGTTCGGGGTCGCCTTTCTTGGTGAGCTTACGGGCTCCGGTTTTCTTGCCCGAATCTCGAACCCTGACGTCCAGGCCGAGGAAGGCGATGAACGCATCGGAATTCTTGAAACGGCCGCGCTGGAACATGGTGGTCAAGGCCATCGCATTGAACGTGCCGATGCCCTCGATCTTTTTGCAGCGGCTGACCTGATCCCACCAGCCGGCCTCTCGGCAGCAGGACTCCAGATGTTTCTCGATTCGCCCCTCCAATTGCTTGAGCTGTCTGTTCAGTTGCTTGGCCAGGTGCTTCGATTCAGGAATGTCACGAAGGCTCTGATTCAGCGCAACACGCGCCTGAACGATGGTTGCGCGACGATGTAGCAGCGCATGGATACGGTCATAGGCCTGTGGTGGTGGCGTCCAGGGCTTGAGGTTGTCGCCTTCGTTGGACAGGTAGCGCAGGATGAGTCGGGCATCGGTCTGATCGGTTTTGGCCCGCGTACCGATGCTGTCGCGATAGCGGTTGAGCCTGAAACCGTCGAGCAGGTACACCCGGTGGCCCTGGGAAAAGGCCAGCTGTGCGACTGCCCGATGGTAGGTGCCAGTGGCTTCCAGGGCGAACTGGCACCCGTCGGGAAGGGCGTGTAGCCAACGACGGATGGCAGCAACGTTGTTGCTGAGCGCCTCGACGGTACTGCTGTCGCTACGAGCGATAACCAGCTCGTCTTTGCTGACATCGATTCCGATGAGAATAGGGGCGGCGGGCTTGGACATCGTCTATCTCCCAGCTAAGGTGAATAGGCTTGTCGGGCTCATCGAACGCTGGCTTGCCACTAATCGTCGGTCTGCTGCCGCAGCCGATAGATTCCTTATCGGCGTTGAGATGAGGGGCGGGACGATATCTCCCACAGTCCGTACCTGAAGGTCGGATGGCGCGCTTGTCCCTCCACCCCGACAAGTCCTTTTTGGACTCGCCAGCTAAACCATACAAGGCGCGCCCT
>NZ_AZSV01000206.1:0-1040 GCF_000582595.1 Pseudomonas sp. BAY1663 | reverse complement strand
GGCTCGACGACCGCGGCGAGATCCGCGTCGGCCGGCGCGCCGACCTGGTCCAGGCCCGCTCGCGCCACGGCCAGCCGGTGATCCAGCAGGTCTGGCGGCAAGGGCGGCGGGTGTTCTGATGCCGCGAACCGTAAAAGCACCGCCCCGGGATCGGGCCTCCCACGCATGCAACGGGTGCGCTCCGAACCCTTGTGGAAGGCGCGATCCCGCGGCGATAGCAGGCCTGCCAGCAAAAGCAGCCGGTACACACCGGACCGGTGGGAGGCGCGCCCTCGCGGCGATGCAGGCCACAGGCCTGCCAGCAAAACCGGATGCGCCACCGTGGGTCGAATCATCCACCCAGACCGATCCCGGCCGGCTCTATACTGCCTGCCCACCGCAGGCTTGCGACAATCGGGAGTACCCCCCATGCAAGGCCGCTTGATCTACCTGATCGGGCCCTCCGGCGCGGGCAAGGACAGCCTGCTCGACGCCGCCCGTACGCTGCTCGCCGAGCGCGGCGTGCGCATCGCCCGGCGGGTCATCACCCGTTCGGCCGAAGCGGTCGGCGAAGCCGCGCAGTCGGTGAGCACCGAGCAGTTCGAACGCATGGAGGCCGAGCAGGCCTTTGCTCTCAGCTGGCGCGCCAACGGCCTGGCCTACGGCATCCCGGCGCAGATCGACGCCTGGCTGGCGGCCGGCGAGCACGTGCTGGTCAATGGCTCGCGCGGCCACCTGCAGCAGGCGCGGGCGCGCTACCCGGAGCTGCTCGCCGTGCTGCTCAGCGTCGAGCATGACGTGCTGCGCCAGCGCCTGCGGGCCCGCGGCCGGGAAACCCACGCGGAAATCGAGGCGCGGCTGGCGCGCAACGCGCTGTTCGCCGGCGAGCTGGACGACTATCTCCGCCTGGACAACTCGGCCACGCTGGGCGAAAGCGTCGAACGGCTGCTGGCGCTGGTCGACGAGCACGCGCCATGCGCCTGACCCTGCTCGGCAGCGGCGATGCCGCCCAGGTGCCGGTGTACAACTGCGCCTGCCCGGCCTGCCGCGCCGCGCACGCC
>NZ_AZSV01000205.1:0-1089 GCF_000582595.1 Pseudomonas sp. BAY1663 | reverse complement strand
GAACCGCGCCGGCTGGCGGCGCGTGCCGCCGCCGAGCGCCTGGCCAGCGAGCTGGGCGAGCGGGTCGGCGAGACCGTCGGCTACCGCATCCGCCTGGACAGCAAAGTCGGACCGCGCACCCGCATCGAGGTGGTCACCGAGGGCATCCTCGCCCGCCGCCTGCAGGACGACCCGGCGCTGGAAGGCGTTGGCCTGGTGATCTTCGACGAATTCCACGAACGCAGCCTGGATGCCGACCTGGCGCTGGCGCTGACCCTCAATGCGCGTCAGTTGCTGCGCGACGAGCCGCTCAAGCTGCTGCTGATGTCGGCGACCCTGGAGGGCCAGCGCCTGTCGGCATTGCTCGATGATGCACCGGTGGTGCGCAGCGAGGGACGCATGCATCCGGTGGAGCAGCGTTGGGGCCGCCCGCTGGCGTCGGGCGAGCGCGTCGAGCCGCGGGTGGTGCAGACGGTGCTGCAGGCGCTGCAGGACGAGCACGGCAGCGTGCTGGTGTTCCTCCCCGGGCAGGCGGAGATCCGACGGGTGAACGAGGCGCTGGCCGAACAGCTGGACGGCCGCGGCGATGTACTGCTCTGCCCGCTGCACGGCGAGCTGGAACTGGCGGCCCAGCGCGCGGCGATCGAGCCGGCCTCGGCTGGCATGCGCAAGGTGGTGCTGGCCACCAATATCGCCGAGACCAGCCTGACCATCGACGGCGTGCGGGTGGTGGTGGATGCCGGCCTGGTGCGGGTGCCGCGCTTCGACCCCGGCAGTGGCATGACCCGCCTGGAAACCCGGCGCATCTCCCGCGCCTCGGCCACGCAACGGGCGGGGCGGGCCGGGCGGCTGGAGCCGGGCGCCTGCTACCGGCTGTGGTCGGAGGAGCAGCACGGGCAGTTGGCGGCCTACGGTGAGGCGGAAATTCTCCAGGCGGATCTTGCCGGCGTCGCGCTGCAGCTGGCTCGTTGGGGTGTCGAGCCGGACGAGCTGGCCTGGCTCGACACCCCGCCGGCGGCGGCCTACGCCCAGGCCCAGGCGCTGCTCGAACGTCTCGGCGCGCTGGCGCGCAATGCCCGTGGCGGCTGGCAACTGACCGCCCACGGCCAG
>NZ_AZSV01000204.1:0-1117 GCF_000582595.1 Pseudomonas sp. BAY1663 | reverse complement strand
GCAACCGTGTTCGGCGTCAAGCAATTTGCGTATGGAAGTGCGCTTTATCCCGGATCATGGCATTCAGAATCACCAGCAGCTTGCGCATGCAGGCCACGATGGCAACCTTGCTCTTCTTGCCAGCGGCCTTCAGGCGTAGGTACTGCGCCAAGATCGGCGGATTCTTGCTGCGAATGGCACAGAGCGTAGCCATGTACAGCACCCGACGAACTTCACTGCGCCCACCCCAAATGCGACGGTAGCCCCGCATTGTACCGCTGTCGCAGTTGTAGGGCGCGACGCCGACCAGGGCGGCGATGCGTTTGCGATCCAGCTGGCCTAATTCGGGCAATAGAGCCAGGAGGGTCAGGCTCGCGACCGGGCCCACACCCCGTACCTCGCACAGCAGGTCGTACTTGGCTTGCCAGACTGGTGAGTTCTCTACCGCTTGGTGTAGGCCAGCATCACTGGCCCGCAGCTGCCGCTCGAGCCATTCGATATGCTGCTTCAGCTCGCGACGTACCGCTTTGCTCAGCGCCTGCTGCAACCGGAGCCGTTCGGCAACCAGCATGTCGACCAGTTGGCGACGCCGGGCCAACAGCTCCGCCAGTTCCTGTACCGCTTGTGCAGGAATCTCGCGTAATGCTGGTTTGACCGCCGCACCAAAAGCGGCCAATACCCGGGCATCCAGCGTATCGGTCTTGGCAAGCTGACCCGTGGCCTTGGCGAAATCGCGAACCTGACGCGGATTGACCACCACGACGGGCAAACCGGCCGCCGCCAACTCGGCCACCAGGCGGCGCTCCAGCCCACCGGTTGCCTCCAGCACGATCAGCTCAGGCTGAGCCGCCTGTAGCGTCTGCAGCAAACAGCGGACTTCCTCTGGCTGGTACGCATACTGCTCGATACGCTCGACTTGGCTGATGAAGACATCCAGCTTGGCCTTGGCCACGTCGATACCGACAATCACGGGATCCCCATGCATGACATCCTCCTGTTATCCAACCTTGCGAAACGGGCTTCAAACCCAGGCAACCGTTCGGACTAGTGGGGAGAAAAACCTGCTTCGACCCAAGCTCTCTCACGGTCTCGTAACCAGAGGGAAGTACGGCCTGAAGCAGGCTAAGTTAAGACTTAC
>NZ_AZSV01000203.1:0-1127 GCF_000582595.1 Pseudomonas sp. BAY1663 | reverse complement strand
CGCCGGCCTGTCGGAAAGCTGGATCGCCATCGGCCTGATCGTCGGCGCCTGGCTGAACTGGTTGTTCGTCGCCGGGCGGCTGCGCGTGCACACCGAGCACAACCACAACGCGCTGACCCTGCCGGACTACTTCTCGCACCGCTTCGAGGACCACAGCCGGCTGCTGCGGATCTTCTCGGCGCTGGTGATCCTGGTGTTCTTCACCATCTACTGCGCCTCGGGCGTGGTGGCCGGCGCGCGGCTGTTCGAGTCCACCTTCGGCGTGCCCTACGCATATGCACTGTGGATCGGCGCGGCGGCGACCATCCTCTACGTGTTCATCGGCGGCTTCCTGGCGGTGAGCTGGACCGACACCGTGCAGGCCACGCTGATGATCTTCGCGCTCTTGATCACGCCGGTGTTCGTCATCCTCGCGCTGGGCGACATGGACACGGCGATGGCCACCATCGCGGCGCAGAACCCGGCCAACTTCGACATGTTCCGCGGGCTGTCCTTCGTCGCGATCATCTCGCTCCTGGCCTGGGGCCTGGGCTACTTCGGCCAGCCGCACATCCTGGTGCGCTTCATGGCCGCCGACTCGATCAAGACCATTCCCAATGCGCGGCGCATCGGCATGACCTGGATGATCCTGACCCTGGCCGGCGCGGTGGCGGTGGGCTTCCTCGGCATCGCCTACTTCGCCGACCACCCGGAACTGGCCGGTGCGGTGAGCCAGAACGGCGAGCGCGTGTTCATGGAACTGGTGAAGATCCTGTTCAACCCGTGGGTCGCCGGGATCATCCTCTCCGGGGTGCTGGCGGCGGTGATGAGTACCCTGAGCGCGCAGCTCTTGGTGAGCTCCAGTGCGCTGACCCAGGACTTCTACAAGGCCATGCTGCGCAAGAACGCCTCGCAGACCGAACTGGTCTGGGTCGGCCGGGCGATGGTGCTGCTGATCGCGCTGATCGCCATCGGCATCGCCTCCAACCCGGAAAGCAAGGTACTGGGCCTGGTGTCCTACGCCTGGGCCGGCTTCGGCGCGGCGTTCGGTCCGGTGGTGCTGATCTCGCTGCTGTGGAAGCGCATGACGCGCAACGGCGCGCTGGCGGGCATGCTGGTCGGCGCGATCACCGTGGTGGTGTGGAAGG
>NZ_AZSV01000202.1:0-1129 GCF_000582595.1 Pseudomonas sp. BAY1663 | reverse complement strand
CTTGCCGGTGCCGGGGCCGCCGGAGATCACCGCCAGCCGCCGGCGCACCGCCTGCGCCGCGGCCAGCCGCTGCCAGTCGGGGCTCTGCCGGTTGAAGGCGAACAGCCGCGCCAGGCTTTCGCCGAGTTGCGCCTCGTCCACCTCCGGCGTATCGCCGGCGCGGGTCAGCAAGTGTTCGGCCAGTTGTTGCTCGTAGGCCTGGTAACGGGCGAGATAGAGCCGCTCGCCGTCGAGGATCAGCGGCGCGTAGTCACCCGGGGCGCCGACCAGCGGCGAAGCCTGCAATCGGGTGCGCCAGGCGTCGAGGGGCGGCAGGACGAAGTCGTGCTCCGGCCACGGCCGCTTGCCGGCCAGGCGCGCCAGCGGCAGGCAGACGTCGCCCTTGCCCAACACCTCGCAGCACAGCGCGCCGGCGACCAGCACCGCGTCCGAGGCCTCGGGTTCGAGGCGTTGCAGGCTGGCGACGAAGGCGCGCTCCAGGGCGCCGAAGGGCAGATCGGCCAGATTCATGGGCGCGTCCTTCTCCAGGTAGGAGCCAGCTTGCTGGCGATCCGTGGCGACTCGATGGAAGGGAAAGCATCGCCGGCAAGCCGGCGCCTACACGAGCAGCGTCCGGGTTCGATAGCCGCTGCGTGGCGGAGGACGGTGCGGTGGAAGTGGTGGGCTGAAGCGGAGCGCCGCCCGGCCCACCCTACATGATGATCGGGCGCCATCACTGGCCCTCCTCGAACAATCGGTCCAGCGCATCGAGCAGCGCCTCGGCGGGCCGCGCGAAATAGACGCCGGCCTCGGGCATGCCGCGCAGGAACAGATAAAAGGCGCCGCCCAGCTGCTCGTCGCGGAAATCCGCCAGGCGCTGGCGCAGGAAGCGCCGCAGCGCCACCAGGTAGATCAGGTACTGCAGGTAGTAGTGCTCGGCGGCAAGCGCCTGCAACAGGCGTTCGCCGTCGTAGTAGCCGGCGTCCGGGCCGAGCCAGTTGGACTTGTAGTCGGCGATGTACCAGCGCCCGTCGTGCTCGAAGGTCAGGTCGATGAAACCCTTGAGGAAACCCTTGAGGCTGTCGAATTCCAGCCGCGCCGCCGCCTCGCGCAGCGGCGCGGCCAAGCCGTGGGCCGGGTCGCCGAGCAG
>NZ_AZSV01000201.1:0-1151 GCF_000582595.1 Pseudomonas sp. BAY1663 | reverse complement strand
CTCGCTGGCCTCCTCGCTGCGCCAGACGCTGTCGCGCCCGCGGCGCACGCTGGGCACGCCGCGCGCAGCCAGTTCCTCGGCGACCAGCGCGGCCTGGCGGTGGTTGGCCACCAGCACGGCGATGTCACCACCCTTGAGCGCGGTGAATTCCCCATTCATCTCGAAGCCGGCACGCCCCTGCGCCGCCGCGGTCAGTTGCAGCGCGATGCGCCGGGCGGTGTCGGCGGCAGCCAGTTGCGCGGCTTCGGCCTTGCCCAGCGGCTCGTCGCCGAGCCAGACCAGCGACAGCGGCGCGGCCTCTTCTTCCTCCACCAGACGCAACCGAGCGCGCGCCTTCTCGGCGGCCGCCACCGGCGGGTACTGCAGATCGGCCTGGGCGAAGGGCTGCGGATGGTCGAACAGGCGGTTCAGCGCCCCGATCAGCTCGGGCGTCGAGCGGTAGTTGGTCGGCAGGTCGTAGGGCCGGTCGGCCTGCTGCCGCGCGGTGAGATAAGTCGCCAGGTCGGCGCCGCGGAAGGCGTAGATCGCCTGCTTGGGATCGCCGACGAAGCACAGCGAGGCCTCGCCGCCGCGGGTGTAGATGCGGTCGAAGATGGCGTACTGGATCGGGTCGGTATCCTGGAATTCGTCGATCAGCGCCAGCGGGTAGCTGGCGCGCAGCGAGGCGGCCAGGTCCTCGCCCGCGGGCCCCTGCAGCGCCTGGTCGAGGCGGTTGAGCAGGTCGTCGAAGGCCAGCAGCCGTTGCGCCGCCTTGCGCGCGGGCAGCTCGCGGTCGAGCCGTTCGAGCAGCGCCACCTGCAGCGCGACCAGCCGCTGCTTGCCGGCCGGCAAGGCTTCGGCCAGTTGGTCGCCGAGCGTATCCAGCGCCTCGGCCAGCTCGCACAGCGGCGCTTCGAAGCCCTTCTTGCAGGCCTTGGCCAGGGCCCGCGCACCGAGCTTGAGCAGGCCCTCCGGGGCGTCGAACATCGCCGCCGGATCGGCGAAGTAGGCCTCCAGTTCGCCGTGCCAGAGCATGAACTTCACCGCCTTGTGCGTGCTCTGGCTGAGTCCGCCGTGTGCGTTCAGTTCCTCGACCCAGGCGCCGCCGGCCTGCTGCCAGAGTTGCGCGGCGCGCTGCCAGGCCGCCTCGACGCCGGACAGATCGGCCGGCG
>NZ_AZSV01000200.1:0-1154 GCF_000582595.1 Pseudomonas sp. BAY1663 | reverse complement strand
TTCGAACGTAACAAACCGCACGTCAACGTCGGCACCATTGGTCACGTCGACCATGGCAAGACCACTCTGACCGCTGCGCTGACCCGCGTGTGCTCCGAGGTGTTCGGTTCCGCTCGCGTCGACTTCGACAAGATCGATAGCGCGCCGGAAGAGAAGGCTCGCGGTATCACCATCAACACTGCGCACGTGGAATACGACTCCAACGTCCGTCACTACGCGCACGTTGACTGCCCGGGTCACGCTGACTACGTGAAGAACATGATCACCGGTGCTGCCCAGATGGACGGCGCGATCCTGGTCTGCTCGGCTGCTGACGGCCCCATGCCGCAGACCCGCGAGCACATCCTGCTGTCCCGTCAGGTTGGTGTTCCGTACATCGTCGTGTTCCTGAACAAGGCTGACATGGTTGATGACGCCGAGCTGCTGGAGCTGGTCGAGATGGAAGTTCGCGACCTGCTGTCGACCTACGATTTCCCGGGCGACGACACGCCGATCATCGTCGGTTCCGCGCTGATGGCGCTGAACGGCGAAGACGACAACGAGCTGGGCACCACCGCGGTGAAGAAGCTGGTCGAGACCCTGGATACCTACATCCCGGAGCCGGTTCGTGCCATCGACAAGCCGTTCCTGATGCCGATCGAAGACGTGTTCTCGATCTCCGGCCGCGGTACCGTGGTGACCGGTCGTGTCGAGCGCGGCATCATCAAGGTCCAGGAAGAAATCGAGATCGTCGGTCTGCGTGACACCACCAAGACCACCTGTACCGGTGTCGAAATGTTCCGCAAGCTGCTCGACGAAGGTCGTGCCGGCGAGAACTGCGGTGTGCTGCTGCGCGGCACCAAGCGTGATGACGTCGAGCGTGGCCAGGTTCTGGCCAAGCCGGGCACCATCAAGCCGCACACCAAGTTCGAAGCCGAAGTGTACGTGCTGTCCAAGGAAGAAGGTGGTCGTCACACCCCGTTCTTCAAGGGCTATCGTCCGCAGTTCTACTTCCGTACCACTGACGTGACCGGTTCGTGCGAACTGCCGGAAGGCGTCGAGATGGTGATGCCGGGCGACAACGTGAAAATGGTTGTCACCCTGATCAAGCCGATCGCCATGGAAGACGGCCTGCGCTTCGCGATTCGCGAAGGTGGCCGTACCGTCGGTGCCGG
>NZ_AZSV01000199.1:0-1153 GCF_000582595.1 Pseudomonas sp. BAY1663 | reverse complement strand
GGCCGGTCCAGGGCGTGCTGCCGGCGGCGCTCGCGGCACGCGCTGCCGGCCGTGCCTTGCTGGTGCCACGGGCCAATGCCGAGGAAGCCAGCCTGGCCTCCGGCCTGGTCGTCTATGCCGCCGACCACTTGCTCGAAGTCGCCGCGCACTTCAATGGCGCGACGCCGCTGCAACCCTACGTGGCGCAGGGCCTGCTGCGCCAGACCCTGCCCTACCCCGACCTGGCCGACGTGCAGGGCCAGCAGGCCGCCAAGCGCGGCCTGCTGGTCGCTGCGGCCGGCGCGCACAACCTGCTGTTCTCCGGCCCACCGGGGACCGGCAAGACCCTGCTGGCCAGCCGCCTGCCCGGGCTGTTGCCGCCGCTCGACGAGCAGGAAGCGCTGGAAGTCGCGGCGATCCATTCGGTGGCCAGCCACAGCCCGCTCGCGCACTGGCCGCAGCGACCCTTTCGCCAGCCCCATCACAGTGCATCCGGGCCGGCGCTGGTCGGTGGCGGCAGCCGGCCGCAACCCGGCGAGATCACCCTGGCGCACCAGGGCGTGTTGTTTCTCGACGAACTGCCCGAGTTCGACCGCAAGGTTCTCGAGGTGCTGCGCGAGCCACTGGAATCGGGCCAGATCGTCATCGCCCGGGCGCGCGACAAGGTGCGCTTCCCGGCGCGCTTCCAGCTGGTGGCGGCGATGAATCCCTGCCCCTGTGGCTATCTCGGCGATCCCGGCGGCCGTTGCCACTGCTCGCCCGACCAAATCCAGCGCTATCGCAGCAAGCTCTCCGGACCGCTGCTCGATCGCATCGACCTGCACCTGACCGTCGCCCGCGAAGCCACCGCGCTCAACGCGCCGCCACAAGCCGGGCAAAGCAGTGCCGAAGCCGCCGCCCAGGTGGCACAGGCCCGGCAGCTGCAGCTGGCTCGCCAGGGCTGCGCGAATGCCTTTCTCGACCTCGCCGGCCTGCGCAGCCACTGCCAGTTGCAGGCCGAGGACCAGCGCTGGCTGGAACACGCCTGCGAGCGCCTCGGCCTGTCGCTGCGCGCCGCCCACCGGCTGCTCAAGGTGGCTCGCACCCTCGCCGACCTCGAACAGGCCCCCCGCATCGGCCGCCAGCACCTCGCCGAAGCGCTGCAGTACCGCCCCGGCAGCCAGGCCTGAGCAAG
>NZ_AZSV01000198.1:0-1172 GCF_000582595.1 Pseudomonas sp. BAY1663 | reverse complement strand
GCCGCGCGCTTCCAGGCCGCCCGTGTCGCGGCGGCCCGGGGCATCCCGGCCGAGCGCCTGGAGCGCCTGTTGCTGGCGCAGCTGACGGCACCGCTGGTAGGGCCGGCGGTGGTGAACGTACTGGCCCTGAACCTGGCATTGGCCGACAATCGCTTGCCTGATTCCAGCGAGTGATCCGAATGAGCGATGCCCTGCGCGCGGACGCGCTGCTCGACGAGGTGCCACGGGAGGGGCGCGGCCGCCTCAAGGTGTTCCTTGGCGCGGCTCCGGGCGTAGGCAAGACCTACGCCATGCTCCAGGCCGCGCAGCGCCAACGGCGTCTCGGCCGCACCCTGCGGGCCGGCGTGGTCGAGACCCATGGCCGCGCCGAAACCGAGGCGATGCTCGTCGGGCTGCCCGAGCAGCCGCTGCTGCGCAGCGAGTACCGGGGCGTCACGCTGCTCGAGATGGATCTCGATGGGCTGCTGGCGGCGCGACCGAGCGTGGCGCTGGTGGACGAACTGGCGCACAGCAATGCCCCCGGCAGCCGCCACAGCAAGCGCTGGCAGGACGTGCTGGAGCTGCTCGAAGCAGGTATCGACGTCTACACCACCGTCAACGTGCAGCATCTGGAAAGCCTGAACGACCAGGTCCGCGCCATCACCGGGGTGCAGGTCCGGGAAACGGTCCCGGACTGGGTTCTGCAGGAGGCGGACGACATCCTGCTGATCGATCTGCCGCCCCGCGAGCTGCTGGAGCGGCTACGCGAAGGCAAGGTCTACGTGCCGGAGCAGGCCCGCGCGGCCATCGATGCATTCTTCACCCAGACCAACCTGACCGCCTTGCGCGAGCTGGCGATGCAGACGGCCGCCGCGCGGGTGGACGCCGACCTGCATCGCCGCTACCGGCTGCAGGGCCAACCGGCCCCTGCGGTTCGCGGACGCCTGCTGGTGGGCATCGAGGGCGACGATGCCGCCGAAGGCCTGGTACGCCATGCCGCGCGGGTGGCGGAGCGCCGGCATCTGCCCTGGTCGGTGGTTCATGTGAATATCGGCGCGAGCCGGGGCGAGGCCGAACTGGGGTGCCTCCAGGCCGCCCAGCAGCTGGCCGAGCGGCTGGGCGGCGAGGTGGTGGAGCTGCGTGGCGAGCGTGTGGCGCGCACGCTGGTCGATCATGCGCACGAGCGCCGCGCG
>NZ_AZSV01000197.1:0-1183 GCF_000582595.1 Pseudomonas sp. BAY1663 | reverse complement strand
TAGGATGGTCTGAAATAGCCATGCATTTCTGGCTGACTTCAGCCACCGCCGATTTTGAAAGAGGCGAGCCGATCAAAATTGAGCGGACACTCGCTCATTTCGGTGCTTTCAGCTGCGGCGAGGACCTCGCGGCGGCCATTTCCCGCATCACAGACGCACCTCTCCTGTGGTCGACAGCAAATGTCGGCGGGCCATCCACAGATTCGACAGGGCAAACAGCGTCATCATTTGCGCAGCATTCTTGGCCAATCCACGGAAGCGCACCTTGGTGTAGCCAAACTGCCGCTTGATCACTCGGAATGGATGCTCAACTTTCGCCCGCACCTGAGCCTTGGCTTTCTCGACCTTGCGGATCGCTTTGTACAAGGCACTGTGCTTGCCATGCTTCTTGTAGGTGCTGCGCCGAGCCGCGATCTGCCAGATGACTGGGCGGCCTTCATGTTCAGGGCGCTTTTCGACTCCGGTGTAGCCAGCGTCCGCGCACACCACGTTTTCCTCGCCGTGCAGCAGTTTGTCGACCTGGGTGATGTCCGCGACATTGGCGGCGGTCACCACCACGCTGTGCACCAGGCCCGAGTCTTCGTCGGCACCGATGTGGGCTTTCGCGCCGAAGTAATACTGGTTGCCCTTCTTGGTCTGGTGCATTTCCGGGTCGCGCTTGCCGTCCTGGTTCTTGGTCGAACTCGGCGCATGGATCAGCGTGGCATCGACGATGGTGCCCTGGCGCAGCGACAGGCCCCGGTCACCCAGGTAGCCATTGATCACCGCCAGAATCCCCGCCGCCAACTCATGCTTCTCCAGCAGGCGGCGGAAGTTGAGGATGGTGGTTTCGTCGGGAATACGCTCCAGGCTCAGGCCGGCGAACTGGCGCAAGATCGTGGTCTCATAGAGCGCTTCCTCCATCGCCGGATCGCTGTAGCCGAACCAGTTCTGCAGCAGATGCACGCGCAGCATCGCCATCAACGGGTATGCCGGACGACCGCCTTCGCCCTTCGGGTAATGCGGCTCGATCAGGGCGATCAAGCCCTTCCACGGCACCACCTGATCCATCTCGATCAGGAACAACTCCTTGCGGGTCTGCTTGCGCTTGCCGGCGTACTCGGCGTCGGCGAAGGTCATCTGCTTCATCGGAAAACTCGGGCAACGGGAGTGGCGTATTTCATCAGAAACGGGAAGTCTTCTT
>NZ_AZSV01000196.1:0-1189 GCF_000582595.1 Pseudomonas sp. BAY1663 | reverse complement strand
AATGTTGGACACCACTCTCAAGACCCAGTTGAAAGCCTACCTGGAGAAGGTCACGCAGCCCTTCGAGATCGTCGCGTCCCTCGATGACGGCGAGAAATCCCAAGAGCTGCTGGGCCTGCTGCAGGACATCGCCGGCCTCAGCGACAAGATCACCCTCAGGACCGACGGCGACGATGCGCGCAAGCCGTCGTTCGCCCTCAACCGCATCGGCGGCGACATCAGCCTGCGCTTCGCCGGCATCCCCATGGGCCACGAATTCACCTCGCTGGTGCTGGCCCTGCTGCAGGTCGGCGGCCACCCGTCGAAGACCGCGGCGGACGTGATCGAGCAGATCAAGGCGCTGGACGGCGACTACCGCTTCGAAACCTACTTCTCGCTGTCCTGCCAGAACTGCCCGGACGTGGTCCAGGCGCTGAACCTGATGGCCGTGCTCAACCCGAACATCAAGCACGTGGCCATCGACGGCGCGCTGTTCCAGGACGAAGTCGAAGCCCGCCAGATCATGTCAGTGCCGAGCATCTACCTCAACGGCGAGCTTCGCCCAGGGCCGCATGAGCGAGGAAGAGATCCTCGCCAAGCTCGACACCGGCTCCAGCGCCCGTGACGCGGAGAAACTCAATGCCCGCGACGCCTTCGACGTGCTGGTGGTCGGCGGTGGCCCGGCCGGTGCCGCGGCGGCCATCTACGCCGCGCGCAAGGGCATTCGCACCGGTGTCGCGGCCGAGCGCTTCGGCGGCCAGGTGCTGGACACCATGGCCATCGAGAACTTCATCTCGGTGAAGGAAACCGAAGGGCCGAAACTGGCCCGCGCACTGGAAGAGCACGTGCGCGAGTACGACGTCGACATCCTCAACCTGCAGCGCGCCAGCCAGCTGATCCCGGCCGGCGCAGACGGCCTGCACCGCGTCCGGTTCGACAACGGTGGCGAACTCAAGGCCAAGACCCTGATCCTCGCCACCGGTGCGCGCTGGCGCGAGATGAACGTGCCCGGCGAGCAGCAATACCGTGGCCGTGGCGTCGCCTACTGCCCGCACTGCGACGGCCCGCTGTTCAAGGGCAAGCGCGTGGCGGTGATCGGCGGCGGCAACTCCGGGGTGGAAGCGGCCATCGACCTGGCCGGCATCGTCGCCCACGTCACCCTGCTGGAGTTCGGCGAGGGCCTGCGGGCCGACGCGGTGCTGCAGCGCAA
>NZ_AZSV01000195.1:0-1233 GCF_000582595.1 Pseudomonas sp. BAY1663 | reverse complement strand
CTGGGCCAGGCGCTGTGGGGCAAGCTGCGCGGGCCGGTGCGCGCCTTCGCCCCGCGGCTGTTCGAGCTGCGCCCGCAGGCCGTGCCCGAGCCGCTGGCAGTGGACATCAGCCTGGCCGGCGTACGCGTCCACGGCTGGCTGGATGGGGTGACGCCGAGCGGGCTGTTCGGCTGGAAGCTCGGCCGGCTCGGCGAGTGGGACCTGCCGGCGTTCTGGTTGCGCCACCTGCTGCTCAACCTGTCCGCCACGCCGGGGATCGCGCGCGACAGCCTGCTGCTGTCGCCGGCCGGCGACTGGCGGCTCGGTCCGCTGGCGAACGCCGCACAGTTGCTCGAACCCTGGCTGGCCGCCTACCGCAGCGCCATCCGCGAGCCGCTGCCGCTGTTGCCGCGCAGCAGCCACGCCTTCGCCCGTGGCTATCGCAACCCGGCACGCGGCAGCGAGCCCGTCGACACCGCCCGCAAGCGCGCCCGCGAGGCCTGGCTCGGCGGCGAGTTCAGCCCCATCGCTGGCGAATGCGAAGATCCCTGGAACGCCCTGGCCTTCCGCGACCGCGATCCGCTCGACGAGCGCTTCGAGGCGCTGGCCGAGGCGCTGATCGGTCCGGCGCTGGATGCCCTGGCCCAGGACGAGGAGCAAGACGCATGAGCCTGGACCTGCTCGATTCGCCCTTCGACGGCCGCTCGCTGATCGAGGCCAGCGCCGGCACCGGCAAGACCTGGACGCTCACCGCGCTGTACGCCCGGCTGCTGCTGGAGCGCCAGCTGTCGGTGGGGCAGATCCTGGTGGTCACCTACACCACCGCCGCCACCGCCGAGCTGCGCGAGCGCATCCGCGCGCGCCTGGCCGAGCTGCTGGCGGTCTACGAGGGCACGCCCAGCGCCGACGGCTTCCTCAACCGGCTGCATGCCCGCTATCCCGACGAGGCCTCGCGGCGGCGCCTGCTGCTGGCGGTGCACGGTTTCGACGAGGCGGCGATCTTCACCATCCACGCTTCTGCCAGCGCGCCCTGCAGGACGCCGCGTTCGAGGCCGGCGGCGATTTCGACAGCGAGCTGACCGCTGACGACCGTGAGATCGTCGACGCGCTGCTTGCCGATGCCTGGCGCAGCGAGCTGGCCGCCGCCGATCCGGCCTGGGCGCGCTTCCTCGCCAAGAACCGGATCACCCCCACGGCGCTGCGCCAGCGCCTGCGCAGCCACCCTGGCAAGCCCTACCTGCGCGTCGAGCCGCG
>NZ_AZSV01000194.1:0-1350 GCF_000582595.1 Pseudomonas sp. BAY1663 | reverse complement strand
AGGCGCAGCACGGCGTCGTCGACGCTCAGTTCGCGCTGGCCCTTGAGCTTGCCGAGCAGGCGGTTGCCATAGTGCCGCGCGGTCTGCGCGCCGCCACCGGCGATCGCGCCGAGCAGCGCCGCCGCGCCGAGGGTGATGCCGCCGACCATCAGGTCGACCCCGGCGCCCGCCGCGGCACCGGCGGCCATGCCGCCGCCGATCTTCACGCCGAGCTGTTTCAGCGTTTCCGGATTGAACAGGTCGTCGCCCCAGCGCCCGTCGAGCAGCGGCAGGTCGTGGGCCTCGGCGTCCTCCCGGCGGAAGGCATACAGCCGCAGCAGCGCCTCGACGCAGCGCTGCTCGCGGGCGCGCACCGCATCGTGCAGTTCGCCGATGGCGCGGCGCTCCAGCTCCGCCTGCGCGGCGACGCTGCGGCGGCAGGCGGCGACATCCACCAGCAGCTCGGCGATCAGCCGCTGGCCGCTGGCCAGGCGTGCTTCGGCCTGGGCCTCGTGATCCTCGATCAGCCGCTGCAACTTCGGTCGCGCCTGCTCCAGCAGCAGCGCCAGGCTTTCGTACAGCCGCCGCTCGCCGTCCAGCGGCGGCGCCACGCTGTCGAAGCGCACCAGCGCATGCAGGCCGAGCCGCGCCAGGGCCTGGCGCCATTCCTCCTCGCGATGGCCGGGCTGGGCGACGAAGTTGAGCACCGGCAACAGCGGCTTGCCGCAGCCGGCGAGCACCGCCAGCTCGTCCTTGTACTTGGCCAGCACCGGCTCGCGGGCATCGATCACGTAGAGCCCGGCGTCGCTGGCCAAGAGCTGGCGCAGCACCTTGGCCTCCTGCTCGAAGCGCTGGCGCGCCTCGCTGCCGTCGAGAAAGCGTGCGGTGCGCGCCGGGCCGTCGAGGCGCTCGCCGGGGCGCTCCAGGCGTTCGAGGTAGTCGAGCAGGGCGATGGCGTCTTCCAGCCCCGGGGTGTCGTAGAGCTCCAGCAGCGGCTCGCCGTCCACCGACAGCCGCGCGCCTTCGACATGGCGGGTGGTGCTCGGCCGGTGCGAGACCTCGCCGAAGCCGATGTCGCGGGTCAGGGTGCGCAGCAGCGAGGTCTTGCCGACGTTGGTATGGCCGACCACGGCGAGTTTCAGCGCGTCAGTCATGGCCGTGCTCCAGCCAGCCCAGCGGCGCGCAGCTGGAATGCGCCAGGCCCAGGGCATCCAGCGCCTGGTGCCAGTCTTCCAGGCGCGCGCTGTCCAGCGCCTCGCCCGGGGGGGCCTGCAGCAGCCAGACGCGAGTCGCTGCCGCGCAGCGCGACAGTTCGCCGATCAGCGCCAGCGTGCCGCGATCCGGCGAGCGCCGCGGGTCGCAGGCGATGGC
>NZ_AZSV01000193.1:0-1372 GCF_000582595.1 Pseudomonas sp. BAY1663 | reverse complement strand
GGGCCTGTCAGAAATTTTGTGTTCGGGCATCAGATGCTTTTAAGGTGCCTGCCATGCCTAGCAAAAAGACTCCGGCCAAAAAGGCCAAGAATGATCTACCTTCGATTCCGAAGGATTTGGTCGAGCAATTCGTCAAAGGCCCGATGACGGCCGAGGCGATCCAGGACATTTCGATGGCCTTCAAGAAAGCGCTGGTCGAGCGCGCGCTTGGAGCCGAGTTGGGTCACCATCTGGGATACCCGCCGGGCACAGAACGCCCCGAGGGCAGCGAAAACCTGCGCAATGGCACGAGCGGCAAAACCGTTCTGACCGACGATGGCCCCTTGCAATTGGATATTCCTCGGGACCGCGATGGGAGCTTCGCGCCGCTCCTGATACCCAAGCATGAGCGCCGCTTTACCGGCTTCGACGACAAGATCATTGCCATGTACGCGCGGGGCATGACGGTGCGGGAGATCCGTGGGTTCTTGCTCGATCAGTACGGTACCGATGTTTCCCATGACTTCATCAGCTCGGTGACCGACGCGGTGATGGACGAGGTCGGGGGCTGGCAGCAAAGGCCGCTGGAGCCGATGTACCCAGTGATCTTCTTCGATGCTCTGCGCGTCAAGATCCGCGATGAAGGCTTGGTGCGTAACAAGGCCGTCTATTTGGCGCTGGGCGTTCTGCCGGACGGTACGCGCGACATCCTGGGCATCTGGATCGAGAACACCGAAGGCGCGAAGTTCTGGCTCAAAGTGTTTAACGATCTTCGCAACCGGGGCGTCGAGGACGTGCTGATCGCCGTCACGGACGGCCTGAAGGGGATACCTGAAGCGTTGGCTGCGGTGTACCCGCAAACGACCCTGCAGACCTGCATCGTCCACCTGATTCGCAACAGCCTGAACTTCGTGTCCTGGGATAAACGCAAGGGCCTGGCCAAGGCCTTGAAGCCTGTCTATCAGGCGCTTAACGCCGATGCGGCCGAGCAGGCGCTCAGCGAGTTCGAAACCGGCCCGTGGGGCAAGCAATACCCCACGGTCGCGGCTGCCTGGCGCCGGGCCTGGGACCGGGTTATACCGTTCTTCGTATTTCCCCAGGCGATACGCAAGGTGATCTACACCACCAATGCCATCGAAAGCGTCAATGCCCAACTGCGCAAGATCATCAAAACCCGCGGACACTTCCCCAATGATGAGGCCGCCACCAAGCTGATCTGGTTAGGGCTGCGTAATATCACCGCCAATTGGGGCAAAGCGGCGCACGACTGGAAGAGCGCGATGAACCAATTTGCGATCCTGTACGGGGATCGCTTCACCAGGCCCGCCTGGTGAACCATGGTCCGTCCGGTGACGGGCCTCAACGGCCCGAACACGAAAAATCTGACAGTCCC
>NZ_AZSV01000192.1:0-1399 GCF_000582595.1 Pseudomonas sp. BAY1663 | reverse complement strand
ACCCGGATGTCGGGTGCCCTTTTTCTAATGGGATGGTCAGCCCGCCCGGGCCTCGGCAAGCCTAGACTTGCCGAGGCTCCCCTCTTCAGCTTCGGAGGAATTGTCATGGCTACCGTTGCATTGCTGGGTATCGACTTGGGCAAGCACTGCTTCCATCTGCATGGCCAGGATGCAAGGGGGCGGCAGGTTCTGCGCAAAAAGCTCAATCGAACCCACCTGCTGCCGTTTCTCGCTCAGTTACCTGCCTGCGTGATTGCCATGGAGTCGTGTGGTGGAGCGCATTGGCTGGCTCGCCAGATCAGCGTCCATGGCCATCGGGTGAAACTGATAGCACCTCAGCATGTCAGGCCATTCGTGACCGGTAACAAGAATGACTATCTCGATGCTGAGGCTATTTGCGAGACAGCTTGTCGCCCGAAGACGCGTTACGTCTCGGTGAAGACGACAGAGCAGCAGTTACTCTCCACCGAGCATCGTATTCGAGAGTCGCTGGTCCGTAGGCGCACTGCCACCATTAACCAGATCCACGGTTTTCTTCTGGAGTTTGGTATTGCTCTACCCAACACCTTGAGTGCGCTGGCTCAGGTGCCGATGCTGCTCGAAAACTCAGATAACGACCTGCCGCTGCGCTTCCAGCAACTAATGCTCAAGTTGTTGGGCGATATCCAGCAGCTGACGTCAGAGATCAAGAGCCTGGATCATTCCCTGCAATCGAGATTGAGACAGGATGAGATGGCCGCTCGGCTCTTGAGTGTTCCCGGTATTGGCCCCGTCACCGCCACTGCACTAGTGGCCAATGTTGGCGATGCGTCCCACTTCAGGAGCAGTCGCGATTTCGCGGCCTCGCTCGGCCTGGTGCCACGGCAATACTCGACAGGGGGAGGAACCGTTCTGTATGGCATCAGCAAGCGGGGCGATAGCTACTTGCGACGACTGTTTGTCCAATGCGCCCGTTCAATCATGCGCAAGGTCGAGTGTCGCAGCGACCCGCTAGGAGCCTGGATTCGTGATCTGCTGATACGTAAGCACCCCAACAAGGTGGCATGTGCTTTGGCCAACAAGTTGGCTCGCATGAGCTGGGCCGTGCTGCGACGCGGCACCAGCTATAACCCGCACTACCTGGCGTAGAACCCAAGGCTTTTGCGACGTCTGTACGTGATGACGATAAACGGCACACTGCCTCGCTGCGACCCTGGTAACCAAAGCAGTCTTCGAGACTGGCTCTCTTTCTAGGACAGTGAGGCGCGGCTTCTCATCGAGGGCCGAGCGCCTATGCAGCGCGCTCACCGAGCCCGGATACATTGGCGCAAGCCAGCTTTATCTGTCGTCGTGCCAGAGGTTGCAGAAGATGGGCTGACCATACATTTGGTTACTTTCTTGTTGGGCAAGCAACAAGAAA
>NZ_AZSV01000191.1:0-1559 GCF_000582595.1 Pseudomonas sp. BAY1663 | reverse complement strand
CTGCGGCTGGTGGCGCAGCGGGCGCACCACTTCGGCCTTGCCGCCGGTCAGCGCGGCCAGCGAATCGTTGGCCATGCCGGTGGCCATGTTCCTGACCGGCGCGCTGGCGGCCAGGGCGTCGAGCTTGCCGGCGCGGCCCAGGGCCTTGCGCACCTTGCTGGTCAGCTGCTCGTTGGAGAACGGCTTGCCGATGAAGTCCGACACGCCGGACTGGATCGCCTGCACCACGTTCTCCTTGTCGCCGCGGCTGGTGACCATGATGAACGGCAGGGCCTTCAGCGCATCCTGCGCACGACACCAGGTCAGCAGCTCGAGCCCGGACATTTCCGGCATTTCCCAGTCGCAGAGGATCAGGTCGAAGCGCTCGCGCGTGAGCATCTGCTGGGCCTTGCGCCCGTTGACCGCGTCCTCGATGCGGATACCCGGGAAGTGGCCACGCAGCGCCTTCTTCACCAGGTCGCGGATAAAGGGCGCGTCATCCACCACCAGCACACTGACCTTGCTCATCCTTCACTCCTGCTCGAATGCCGGCAAGCATAGCGGCAGGACCGTCCCGACAAAAGCGCGAGTCGCCGCCAGCGGCAAACTTGTTGCGCTCAATCAATCCACGGCAGCGCCATCCTCGCCGAGCGCGACGACGCGCCAGCGGACAGGAGCGCGCCGGCGCGGCATACTCGCGGTTTCCCGCCAGCGTTCCGAGGCCGCCATGGTTCAGCACATTCTCGTTGCCCACGATCTGACTCCGGAAGCCGACCGGGCCCTGCAGCGCGGCGCCCAGCTGGCCCGGCAGAGCGGGGCGCGCCTGAGCCTGCTGCACGTGCTCGACGAGCGCGACAACGGGGCCGACGAGGTCGCCGCACGCAACCGCCTGCAAAACCGCCTGCAGCACAACGGGCTGGGCGACCAGCAGCCCTGGCTTCGCCGCGGCAACCCCGTCGAGGAAGTACTGACCCAGACCCGCGGACTGGAGGCGGACCTGCTGGTACTCGGCCGCCATCACCGCGATTCGACCCAGGGCTTCGCCGGCACCACCCTGGAACGCATCCTGCTCGCCACCCCGGCACCGCTGCTGCTGGCAATCGCCCCGGCAGAGACGCCCTACAGCCAGGCCCTGGCTGCCCTGGACTTCTCGCCCTGCGCCACCCGCGCCCTGCAATGCGCCTGGCGCCTGCTGCCGGCCGGCGCCGAGCTGCATGCACTGAACGTCGATGAAGTGGCCGAAGTGCACGGCCCAGACGAGAGCGGCCTGGCCCTGCAGCAGGAGCTGTTCGACCAGTTGCTCGAGGACATCCAGGCCTGGCTGCCGGACAGCGGCGTGCGGCTCAGCTACAGCCTCTACCAGGGCGAGCGCAGCAATTGCCTGGAAGCCGCCATCGGCGAGCTGCAACCGCAGTTGCTGGCGCTGGGCGGACACAGCCGCGGCGAACTCAGCAGCGCCCTGCTCGGCAGCCTGACCCGGCAGTTCCTCGACCAACCGCCCTGCGACGTGCTGGTGGCGCGCTGACCCCCGACCGGCGCCGCGAACCACGGCGCCCGCAGCCCCTTCTCCCGGCCGGCCC
>NZ_AZSV01000190.1:0-1565 GCF_000582595.1 Pseudomonas sp. BAY1663 | reverse complement strand
TGCAGAGATGCAGCCGGCGCAGATGGGTTTCCAGGAAATCCGCGTGAAGGTGCTGGTGGAGGGCGATGCGAGCCGCGAGGAGCTGGAGGAGATCGTGCGCCAGGCCAATTTCTACTCGCCGGTGGCCAACTCCATGCGCAACCCGATCCCGTTCAGTATCGCCCTGGCCGACTGAGCCTCATCCCGCAGGAGGAATGCCGTCATGCACAGCGCCGTTGTCGTTTCCCCTTCGTCCGTCGCCGGCCTGGCCGATGAGCGCTTGCTCGCCGAAGTCCGCCGTATCGCGGCGGGGCCGCTGGCCCAGTTGGCTAGCCGGATCGACCACGAAGGCCATTACCCCCTGGAGATCATGACCCGGCTCGGCGAGGCGGGAGCCCTGGGCGCCCACCTGCAGAGCCGGGGAGGGCGCTACGATATTGCCCTGGCCGCCATGCAGGAGGTTAGCCGCAGTTGCGGCTCCACCGGCTTCCTTGTCTGGTGCCAGGACGTCTGCGGCCTCTATATGGAGCAGTCGGACAACCCGGCGCTGTTGGCGCGCCTGTCAGATCACGCGCAGGGCCGGACGTTCGGCGGCACCGGCCTGTCGAACCCGATGAAAGCCTTGGCCGGCATCGAGAACATGCTGCTGCGTGCGCGCAAGGTGCCGGGGGGCTACCGCGTCAGCGGCTCGTTGCCCTGGGTCAGCCATATTGCCCAGGGCCAGTACTGCGGGGCCATCGCCGCCGTGGAGCGTGACGATGGCTCGCGGTCCCACGAAATCATGTTTCTGCTCGACATCGATGCGCGCGTGGAGCTTCGCGCCTGCCCGGCCTTTTCCGGGATGGAAGGCACCAGCACATGGCGCATCCAGCTCGACGACTATTTCGTCGGCGAAGACGGCCTGATCGCCGATCCGGCCCGTCCGTTCATCGCGCGCATCCGTGCGGCCTTCATCCTGCTGCAGGCCGGGATGGCCACCGGCCTGGTCCAGGGCAGCCTGGACGCGATGCGCGAGGTCGAGCCGGTGCTGGGCCATGTCAACCACTTCCTGCACGACCGGCCCGAGGAAATCCAGGCCGAGTTCGAGGAACTGGGCGGGCGAATCATGCAGCTGGCGCGCAACCCCTTCGACGGCAGCAAGGACTACCTGCTGGATGTGCTCGACGCCCGCACCCAGGGCGCCGAACTGGCCCTGCGCGCCACCCAGTCGGCGCTCATGCACCAGGGTGCGCGTGGCTATCTGCGCAGCGCGGCGCCCCAGCGGCGTATGCGCGAGGCGCAGTTCGTCGCCATCGTAACCCCGGCGATCAAGCACCTGCGCTGGGAAATGGCCCGCCTGATGAAAGAGGAGCTGCCGGCATGAGCGACATGACCCGGGCCTGGCGGCAGTTCATCTGCCGTGCCTGCGGCCTGATCTACGACGAGGAACTGGGCGACCCGGACAGCGGGTTGGCGCCGGGGACCCGCTTCGAGGACATTCCCGATGACTGGGAATGCCCGCTGTGCGGCGTCACCAAGCTGGACTTCGAGCCCTACCTGCGCCGCGCCGTGCCACCGGCCGCCGCGCTGCCGGCCGGGCCGCGTGG
>NZ_AZSV01000189.1:0-1653 GCF_000582595.1 Pseudomonas sp. BAY1663 | reverse complement strand
CGCCGCCGCGCTGATCACCGCGGCGTCGCGGCCGGCGGACATCGCCGCCGTGGTCTCCCGGGGTGGCCGGGTCGACCTGGCCGAGCAGTCGCTGGCGCGCGTCAAGGCGGCCTCGCTGTTCATCGTCGGGGAACGCGACCTGGAGGTGCTGGAACTGAACCGCGAGGCCGCCGCCCACCTGCAGTGCGCACATCAGTTGGCGGTGGTGCCGGGCGCGACCCATCTGTTCGAGGAACACGGCACGCTGGAGGCGGTGGCGCGGCTGGCCGGTGAATGGTTCCTGCGGCACCTCGTCTAGGGGCTTCACCGCTCTCACCCCGATGCCGCCCCGCATACAGGCCGAGCGGCAATGCGCTGAAACAAGGCGTTGCGCCGTGGCTGGTGGACAGCGACGCACTCTTGGCCTCGACTTGTCATAAAGACCGGAATGCCATGGAGGATGAGATGACCCGGGCCCTACTGCGTCGCGCAGCCACCGACGCGCTCTTCTGGTCGTTGATCTATGCCGCGCTGTGGGCGCTGTTCGCCGCCGGGCGCGGCTGGAGCCTGGGCATTCCGACGGTGGCGCTGGCCGTTGCCCTGAGCCTGTGGCTGGGACTGCGACCACCGGCCCTGCGCCTGGCAGCCTTGCCGGCATTCCTCGGCTGCGTCCTGCGGCACATGTTCCTCGGCGCCTGGGACGTGGCGCGACGCGCCTTTCAGCCCGGTTGCCCGCTGCAACCCGCCTGGCACGATTTCGTGCTGAGCAGCCCCTCGCCGCGGGTCCGCCTGCTGCTCTCGGCGATGGTCGGCCTGCTGCCCGGCACGCTGGCCTCGCGCCTGGACGGCGAGCGGATGCGTGTGCACGTGCTGGACGAGCGCCTGCCCTGGCGCGACACCGTGGGCGAACTGGAGCGCCGGCTGGCGCGCCTGCTGGATACGGGGCCGGAACGCTGATGGCACTGTTCTCGACGCTGCTGCTGCTGACCCTGGTGATCGGCCTGGGGCGCGTGCTGCGTGGCCCGAGCCGGGTCGACCGGCTGCTCGCCGTGCAACTGCTCGGCACCACCGGCACCGCGTTGCTGTTGCTGCTGGCGCAATGGCAAGCCCTGCCGGCGCTGCGCGATGCCGCGCTGGTGCTGGCGCTGCTGGCGGCGATGGCCAGCGCGGCGCTGGTGCAGTTGCTGCGCCGGAGCCGGCATGAGTGAGCTGCTCGCCGCGCTGAGCTGGCTGCCGCTGGCCGGCGGCCTGCTGTTCTTCACCGCCGGCAGTATCGGCCTGTTGCGCTTTCCCGATGCCGTCGCCCGGCTGCATGCGTTGACCAAGGCCGATACCCTCGGCCTCGGCCTGGTGGTCGCCGGGCTCGTGCTGCGCGCCGACGGCCTGCTGGAAATCGGACAGATGCTGCTGATCTGGCTACTGGTGCTGGCGTCCGGCGCCACCACCTGCCAGCTGCTGGCGCGGCAGACCGAGGAGAAGCGGCCCGATGACTGACTGGTTGCTCGACGCCGTGTGCGGCCTGCTGCTGCTCGGCCTCGCCGGCGGCGCCCTGCATGTGCGCCAGCTGTATGCCGGTGTGCTGCTGTTCATCGCCTTCGGCCTGGTCCTAGCACTGGTCTGGGCGCGGCTGGGCGCGGCCGACCTGGCGCTGGCCGAGGCGGCCATCGGCGCCGG
>NZ_AZSV01000188.1:0-1703 GCF_000582595.1 Pseudomonas sp. BAY1663 | reverse complement strand
CGTCGCGACCGAGCGGCGCCGGCGCGACCTCGCTCCAGAGCAGCCAGAGGATGAACAGCGGCCCCTTGACCACCAGCGCCGATAGCAGTGCGCTGACCGCGGTCGGCGCGGCGGCATGCGCCGGCGGCAACCACAGGTGCAGCGGCCACAGCGCCGCCTTGAGCATCAGCCCAGGCTCATCAGCAGCAGCGCCAGACGGGTCGGGGCGTCCGCCACGGCCAGCTGCGCCAGCAGTGCGATGTCCAGCAACCCGTAGCGCCCGTAGAACAGCGCCACGCCGAGCAGATAGGCGAGCGAAGCGGCCAGCGACAGCAGCAGGTAGTTCAGCGCCGGCCGCCAGGCCCTGCGCCCGGCCAGCGCCACCAGCGCCACGGCCGCCAGGCCGAGCAGTTCCAGCGTCACATAGAGGTTGAACAGATCGGCCGACAGCCACAGCGCGGCCAGCGCCGCCTGCAGCAGGCAGGACAACGGCCAGTAGTCCTGGCCGCCGGCGGCATGCGGGATACGCGCCGCATACAACGCCACCAGCAGGTGCAGCCCGGCGCTGAACACCAGCAGCAGCGCCGCCAGCGGGGAAAGCTGGAAGCGGATCGCCAGGCCGCTTTCCCAACCGCCGATGTACAGCTGCTGCACGCCCAGCTCCATCGCCAGTTGCAGGGCCACGGCGGCGGCCAGCAGGCTGGCGAGGTTCAGCGCGATCACCCAGCGCCCGGCATGGCGCGGGCGCAGCAGAACCAGCAGCAGCGCGCCGGCCAGTGGCAACCACAGGCTGAGCAGCGCCGCGCTCATTCGTCCGCCTCCTGCCGCTCCAGCGCGCTGGCCAGGCGCAGCGCCAGCGCCGTGGCGCTGACCGCGATCACCAACCCGGTCACCACCAGCGCCACCAGCAGCGGATCGGTCGGATGGCTGCGCGCCGCCAGGGCGATCATCACCAGGAACACACCGCTGCCCATCAGGTTGATGGCCATGATCCGCCGCAGCGGGTGGCGCAGGGTCAGCAGGCCATGCAGGGCCAGCAGCCAGAGCGCCAGGCCGATGCCGATCCAGAACACGGTGGCGCTCATGCGCGCGGCTCCGGTTCGTCGCCGATCACCAGCAGGCTCAGGCTGGCGGCGATGGCCAGCGTCGCCGCCGCTCGATGAACAGGATCAGCGGTTTGGCCCAACCCGCCGGATAGCTCAGCCAGCCGGCCCCGAATACAGCGCAGCCCCCGGCGACCGCCACGAACAGCAGCAAGCCGAGCAGCACCAGCAGGCGCAGCGGCCAGAACGACCAGCGCACCGCCGGCAGCGCGCCGGCCAGGCGCAGCAGCACGATGCCCGCCGCCAGCAACGCACCGGCCTGGAAGGCGCCGCCCGGCGACTCGGCACCGCGCCAGAGGATATAGCCGCCGGCCAGCACCAGCAGCGGTGCCAGCGCCCGGCCCCAGGCCCGCAGCAACGGCCAGGGCGCGTCCAGCTGCAGCCGTGCCGGCCCCAGTTGCCGCGCGCCGAGCAGGGCGAGCAGCAGCACCGCCAGCTCCAGCAGCGTGTCCCAGGCGCGGATGTTCAGCAGCACCGCCGTCACTGGATGCCCGACGCCGCTGTGCGGCATGGCCGCGTCGATGCGCCCCGGCAGCGACGCGTGCAAAGCGGCCAGCGGCGCCAGCTGCGGCAGCAGCAGGATCAGCAGCGGCAGCAGCACCAGCACGGCCGCCAGCCGGC
>NZ_AZSV01000187.1:0-1703 GCF_000582595.1 Pseudomonas sp. BAY1663 | reverse complement strand
GCCTGGCACATCGCCCCCGCCGAGGCGCTGGCCGCCTGGCTCTGGGGCTGGCTGGAAAACCAGCTGGCGGTGCTGATGAAGACCCTGCCGCTGGGCCAGCAGGCCGCGCAGCGGCTGACCTCGCAACTGCTGCCGGTCCTCGACCAGGCGCAGCGGGAGGCCCGCGAGCTGCCGGAAGAGGCCTGGGGCAGCGCGCCGTTCGGGCTGGCGCTGACCAGCATGGCGCACGAGCGGCAGTACAGCCGGTTGTTCAGATCGTGAGGGCCTTTTCCAGCCTCGCCATGGGATCGTGCACGTCGTCTGTAGGCATACGCTGGTGCATGGCCTTCGTAGGAGCGGGCCATGCCCGCGAAAGACGGCCACCCGGTGTACGGGTTTCGTTCGCAGGCATGGCCTGCTCCTACAGGCCTGCCCATCGCCCGGCCCGATGCCAACCCCGTTCACCAGCCAGCTCGCCCCATGCTCGAGCGATGCAGCCATCTACGCCGGGCCTGTGCCCGACTACCCGCTTTCGTCAAGAGGAAACCAACCATGACCACCCAACCCCTGCGCGTCGGCATCGGCGGGCCGGTCGGCTCCGGCAAGACCGCCCTGACCCTGGCGCTGTGCCAGGCACTGCGCGAGCGCTACAACCTCGCCGTGGTGACCAACGACATCTATACCCAGGAGGACGCCCAGTTCCTGGTGCGCAACGAGGCCCTGGCGCCCGAGCGCATCATCGGCGTGGAAACCGGCGGCTGCCCGCACACGGCGATCCGCGAGGACGCCTCGATCAATCTCGAGGCGGTGGAGCAGCTCAACCGCCGTTTTCCCGGGCTCGACCTGATCATCGTCGAATCCGGCGGCGACAACCTCTCGGCCACCTTCAGCCCGGAACTCTCCGACCTGACCCTCTACGTGATCGATGTCTCCGCCGGCGACAAGCTGCCGCGCAAGGGCGGCCCGGGCATCTGCAAGTCCGACCTGCTGGTGATCAACAAGATCGACCTGGCGCCCATGGTCGGCGCTTCGCTGGAAGTGATGGAGCGCGACGCGCGCAAGATGCGCGGCGACAAGCCCTTCGTGTTCAGCAACCAGAAGGTCGGCCAGGGCCTCGACGAGATCATCGCCTTCATCGAGAAACAGGGAATGCTCAACGCCGCCTGAGCGGAATCAGGCCTGCAGGAACGAGCCTGCTCGCGAAAGACGCGCAGGCCGGCGCCAGCAAGGACCCGGCGCCTGCAACGGCACACCACAAATCCGACCGTCGCCAATGGCCTTCGACGATTCGCGACCGCCATGCCAAACCAGAGGAACACCGCATGAATCTGCACAGAAAACTCGCCTTCGCCTGCGCACTGCTGCTCAGCCCGGCCCTGGCCTTCGCCCATGCCGGCCATGACCATGCCGGCCTGCTGTCCGGCATCGCCCACCCGGTATTCGGCCTCGACCACCTGCTGGCGATGCTCGCGGTCGGGCTCTGGGCTGCGCAGCAGCAGGGCAAGGCGCGCTGGGCGCTGCCGCTGACCTTCGTCGCGACCATGCTGCTCGGCGGCCTGTTCGGCTTCGCCGGTCTCGAGATGCCGCTGATGGAAACCGGCATCGCCGGCTCGGTGCTGGCCCTGGGGCTGCTGGTGGCGCTGGCGGTACGCCCGCCGCTGGCGATCGCGGCGGCGCTGACCGCGCTGTTCGCCCTCGGCCATGGCGTCGCCCACGGCCTGGAA
>NZ_AZSV01000186.1:0-1764 GCF_000582595.1 Pseudomonas sp. BAY1663 | reverse complement strand
GGCTCCGGCAGCAGCGGCCAAGGCCGCAGCGCCGAGCAAACCGGCGGCGCCCGCCGCTGCGGCCCCGGCCGAAACCGAGACGACGGTACGGGTGGACACCGCGCGCCTCGACGAGATCATGAACATGGTCGGCGAACTGGTGCTGGTGCGTAACCGCCTGGTGCGCCTGGGCTCCAACAGCGGCGACGAGGCCATGGCCAAGGCCGTGTCCAACCTCGACGTGGTCACCGCCGACCTGCAGAGCGCGGTGATGAAGACCCGCATGCAGCCGATCAAGAAGGTCTTCGGCCGCTTCCCGCGCCTGGTTCGCGACCTGGCGCGCAGCCTGAAGAAAGAGATCAACCTGGAACTGGTCGGCGAAGAGACCGACCTCGACAAGAACCTCGTCGAGGCCCTGGCCGATCCGCTGGTGCACCTGGTACGCAATGCCGTCGACCACGGTATCGAGATGCCCGAGGAGCGCGAGGCCGCCGGCAAGCCGCGCACCGGCCGGGTGGTGCTTTCCGCCGAACAGGAAGGCGACCACATCCTGCTGGTCATCAGCGATGACGGCAAGGGCATGGACGCCAACGTCCTGCGCGCCAAGGCCGTCGAGAAGGGCATGCTGGAGAAGGACGCCGCCGACCGCCTGAGCGACCTGGAATGCTACAACCTGATCTTCGCGCCCGGTTTCTCGACCAAGACCGAGATATCCGACGTCTCCGGCCGCGGCGTCGGCATGGACGTGGTCAAGACCAAGATTTCCCAGCTCAACGGCACGGTCAACGTGTTCTCCACCAAGGGCCAGGGCTCGAAGGTGGTGATCAAGGTGCCGCTGACCCTGGCGATCATGCCGACCCTGATGGTCATGCTCGGCGAGCAGGCGTTCGCCTTCCCGCTGGTCAACGTCAACGAGATCTTCCACCTCGACCTGTCGCGCACCAACGTGGTGGACGGCCAGGAAGTGGTCGTGGTGCGCGACAAGGCGCTGCCGCTGTTCTATCTCAAGCGCTGGCTGGTTCAGGGCGCGTCCCAGGAAGAGCAGCGCGAGGGGCACGTGGTCATCCTCAGCGTCGGCAACCAGAGCATCGGTTTCGTCGTCGACCAGTTGGTGGGGCAGGAAGAAGTGGTGATCAAGCCCTTGGGCAAGATGCTGCAAGGTACTCCCGGCATGTCCGGTGCGACCATCACCGGTGACGGCCGCATCGCCCTGATTCTCGATGTTCCCAGCATGCTCAAGCGTTATGCACGCAGGATTTGATCAGTCAGGCAGCGTCCCGCGGAGGGGGCGCTGCCGCTAGGAGTGTTTATGGCAGTCAAGGTCCTGGTGGTGGACGATTCCGGCTTCTTCCGCCGGCGCGTCTCGGAAATCCTTTCCTCTGATCCCAATATCCAGGTCGTCGGCACCGCCACCAACGGGCGCGAGGCCATCGACCAGGTGCTGGCGCTCAAGCCGGACGTCATCACCATGGACTACGAAATGCCCATGATGGATGGCATCACGGCGGTGCGGCAGATCATGCAGCGCTGCCCGACGCCGGTCTTGATGTTCTCTTCGCTGACCCACGAGGGCGCGCGGGTAACGCTCGATGCGCTGGATGCCGGTGCGGTCGACTACCTGCCGAAGAACTTCGAGGACATCTCGCGCAATCCGGACAAGGTCAAGCAACTGCTGTGCGAGAAGGTCCATACCGTTTCGCGCAGCAATCGTCGCTACAGCACCTTCTGCGGTTCGAGCGGCGGTGCCGCGCCGACGTCGCCGCGCAGCCCCGGGGCGGCGCTGGC
>NZ_AZSV01000185.1:0-1909 GCF_000582595.1 Pseudomonas sp. BAY1663 | reverse complement strand
GGCGAGGCGGGGCGCGGCTTCGCCGTGGTCGCCGACGAGGTGCGCGCGCTGGCCAGCCGCACCCAGCAGAGCACCGGTGAGATCCAGAGCATGATCGATCGCCTGCAGAACGCCACCAGCCATACGGTCAGCACCATGCGCCGTGCCGGCGAGAAGGGCGAGAGCACCCGCGAGCAGTCCAACCAGGCCGGCGAATCGCTGGATGCCATCGCCGCGCTGATCGGCACCATCAATTCGATGAACGCGCAGATCGCCGCCGCCGCCGAGGAACAGACCGCGGTGGCCGAGGAGATCAACCGCAGCGTGCATCACATCGCCGATGCGGTGGATGGCGTCGCCAGCGATGCCGCCGAGGGCGCGCAGACCGCGCGCGAACTCAATGGCCTGGCCGAACGCCTGCAGCGCTTGGTGGGGCAGTTCCGCGTCTGAATCATTACCTGCGCTGACGGATGACAGGCCCCGCTTCGGCGGGGCCTTGTGTTTTCCGCAGGAAGTTTGCGGATGGCGGGTAAAGAAACTCCGCGAGCAGCCGAAATAGCTGTAACGATAAATTGACGCTGTAAAGGCGTCATCTGCCCTTGCTGCCCTCCAGTCTGCCCTTGAGGTATGAACACATGCTTGCGAATCTGCGTCTGCGATCCAAACTCCTGCTGCTTGCGTTGGGGCCGATCCTGCTTCTGGCCATCCTGCTGAGCGGAATCACCGTCTACAAGCTGCAAAACCTCGCCGAAGAACAGGAAGAGCAGACCCGACAGAGTCTGATCCGGGACCGCCGCGCCGAACTCCAGCATTACGTCGAGCTGGCGCGCAACGCCATCGGCCCGATCTACGAGCGTTCCGCCGAAGGCGATATGCAGGCGCGCGACGAGGCGGTGGCCATCCTCGAGCGGCTGTCCTACGGCAAGGACGGCTACTTCTGGGGTTACGACACTCAGACCGTGCGCATCCTGCAGGGCAACACCAAGGACAAGATCGGTCAGAGCTTCTACGACTACCGCGACCCCAACGGGGTCTATTCCATCCGTGAACTGGTCAGGGCCGGGCAGGATGGCAGTCACTACGTCTACTACAGCTTCGTCCTCGGCGACAGCAGCGAACTGGTGCCCAAGGTCGGTTACGCCGATTTCCTGCCCAAGTGGAAGATGGTGTTCGGCACTTCGCTGAACCTCGATGGCGTCGAGCGCGACGTCCAGGCCGCCCGCCAGGAATTCCAGAGCCGCATCGATGGCCTGGTGGCGATCATGATCGGTTCGGCGCTGGCCCTGCTGGTAGTGATCGCGCTGGCGGCAATGGTCATGAGCAATGCGCTGCTGCGGCCGCTGCTGCTGGTCAAGCGCAACCTCGACGATATGGCGCAGGGCGACGGCGACCTGACCCAGCGCCTGCCGGTCACCAGCCAGGACGAGCTGGGCGAACTGGCCGGCTCGTTCAACCGTTTCGTCGAGAAGATCCACTTGCTGGTGCAGCAGGTTGCCGGCACCACCACCCAGCTCACCGGGCTGGTCGGCGCGGTGGCCAACCAGGCCCAGCGTTCCGAACAGGCCATGGCCGACCAGCGCAGCGAGACCGACCAGGTCGCCACCGCGATCAACGAGATGTCTGCCGCCGCCCATGAGGTGGCGATGAGTGCCCAGCGTGCCGCCGAAGCCGCACGGGAAACCGACCAGCAGGGCGTGGCTGCCAAGCAGGTAGTGGACCGCAGCATCGAGCAGATCCACGGCCTGGTGGGCGAGTTGCGTGGTAGCGGCGAGTCGCTGGAAGGGTTGCAGCAGGACGTGAAGGGCATCGTCGGCGTGCTCGACGTGATCCGTGCCATCGCCGAACAGACCAACCTGCTGGCGCTCAACGCGGCGATCGAGGCGGCGCGTGCCGGCGAGGCGGGGCGCGGCTTCGCCGTGGTCGCCGACGA
>NZ_AZSV01000184.1:0-1974 GCF_000582595.1 Pseudomonas sp. BAY1663 | reverse complement strand
CCGGCCAGTTCGGCCCGCCAGTACGGCAGTTGTGCCTCGGCACGCCGGGCATAGGCGGCCAGCCCCTCGCCCCACTGGCGGTAGCTGCTGGTCTTGGCCGGCAGCGCCTCGCCGCGCGCCAGCCGGCGCAGGTCATCGACCAGGATGCGCCAGGACACCGCGTCAATCGCCAGGTGATGCACGGCAATGAACAGTCCGCGCATGCCGCCGGCGAGGTTGTCGAGCAGCGCCCAGGCCAGGCTGCGCCCCTGCTCCGGCTGCATGTGCGCCTGCAGCTCGGTCAGCGCCTGCTGCAGGCCATCCTCGCCGAGCGCCGCCGCGTCCAGCCGCGCCGGTTCGCTCAGCGCCACATGCGCCAGGTAGCGCTGGTCGTCGGCAGTCACCGCCAGCCGCAGCGCATCGTGGTGGCGCAGCAGTTGGCGCATGAAATCCATCAGCTGCGCCACGTCGATGGCGGCCGGCAGGCGCAGCACCACGCCTGATTCCAGTGGTGCGGGCTGGCGAACGGCTGCTCGAAGAACCAGCGCTGGATCGGTTGCAGGGCGAATGCCTCACCCACCAGCATGCCCTGCTCGGCACGGATCGCCACGCGTTCGCGCGGCTGGCCGAGCACCCGGCACAGGCGGCGCACGGTGCGCGCCTCGAACACTTCCTTGACCGTACAGGCATGGCCGGCATCGCGCAGGCGGGTGGTCAGCTGGATGCTCAGGATCGAATCGCCGCCGAGGGCGAAGAAGTCGCTCTCGACCCCGAGCGGCCGCTCCAGCACGCCCTGCCAGATCGCCAGCACTTCGGCTTCCAGGGCATCGGCCGGCGCTACCGGAGCGGCCTCCTCGACCAGCTCCACCGGCGGCAGACGGCGCAGGTCGAGCTTGCCGTTGGCGGTCAGCGGCATGCGTTCGAGCAGGATCAGCCGCACCGGCAGCATGTATTCCGGCAGGCGCCGCGCCACATCCTGGAGGATGGCGTCCGCGTCCGGCACGGCCTCACCCGGCTTGACCGAGGCGTAGGCCACCAGGGCCTGGCGCCGGCCTGGCGGGCGACGATGACCTTGATCTGCTGCAGCGCCGGGCAGCCAATGCCCAGCTGCGCCTCGATCTCGCCGGGCTCGATGCGATAGCCGCGCAGCTTGATCTGCTCGTCGATGCGGCCGAGGTACTGGTACTCGCCGTTGGCCAGCAGGCGCGCGCGGTCGCCGGTGTGGTACAGCCGCACCGTCACCCCGGCGATCTCGTGCTCGCGGAACACCGCGGCGCTGCGCTGCGGCTGGTTCAGGTAGCCGCGCGCCAAGCCCAGCCCGGCCAGGCACAGCTCGCCCGGTACGCCGACCGGACACAAACAGCCGTGCACATCGAGCACCAGCGCCTGCATGCCGTCGATCGGCCGGCCGATGCTCGGCGTCGCGCCGGGCTCGATGAGCTTGGTCAGCGCGGTAACGGTGGCCTCGGTCGGGCCGTACATGTCGATCAGGCGGAACTGCCGGCCCCAGCGTTCGGCCAGCGCCGGCGGACAGGCCTCGCCGCCGAAACCGACCGCCTTCATCGCCGGCAGCGGCCGCGCCGGCAGGGTCGCCAGCAGCGCGGTGGCGAAGATCATATGGCTGGTGCGCGTGCGCTCGATCTCGTCCAGCAGCCCCTCGCCGGGGTCGGCCCAGAGCAGGCAGGCGCCGTGGGTCAGCGGCAGCAGCGCGCACATGTTGCCGGCATCGAAAGACAGCGACATGCAGGCGAGCATGCGGTCACCCGGGCCGATGGCGAGGCGACGGCCATGATCCAGCAGCAGGTTGGCCAGCGCGCCGTGCTCGACCATCACGCCCTTGGGCAGTCCGGTGGAGCCGGAGGTGTAGATCACCTGCGCCAGCTGCTGCGGTTCGTCGCGGCGCGGCGGCGCGGCGGGCGACTGCGCATCCAGTTGCGCACACAGCGCGGCGTCGCTCAGGTCGACCCAGCGCAGATCGCCCAGCGCGAACGGCGC
>NZ_AZSV01000183.1:0-2047 GCF_000582595.1 Pseudomonas sp. BAY1663 | reverse complement strand
CATCGCCGGCGCCGGCGCGGCGCTCACCGGCGCCTGGCTGCTGGCGGCCTGAGAGTCAGGCAACACGGCGGCGTAGCATCGTATGCGCTACGCCGCCGTCCCGCCCTGGCGCAATGCCAGGCTGAGCCGGTCGACCACTTCGGCCCAATCGGCATCCTCGAGAATCTCGTCACGCAGGAAGGCCGCCTGGGCCGGACTCCAGAATGGCGCGTCGGCCAGGTACATGCCTTCCGGCAGGGGCGAATGGGTCTCGATGAAACGCTTGATCGAAGCGTCGTCGTTGGGCAGGCCCAGTTGCTCGAACAGGTTGTGGAAGGCGTGGATCGACTGTTCCATGTGAATCTCCGGTATGGAAAGCGGGAGTGAACGACTTGAGTATCGTCCATTCCCGCGGATGCGCTGGCCGCAGCGGGGCGGATCAGCGGAACGGCGGCTCGTCGAAGCTGCGCAGCTTGCGCGAGTGCAGCGAGTTGAGCTGGTTGCGCAAGAGATCCAGTGCGGTGATGCCGATCTTCAGGTGCTGCGACACCGCCCGCTCGTAGAAGGCATTGGCCGAGCCCGGCAGCTTGATCTCGCTGTGCAGCGGCTTGTCCGACACGCACAGCAGCGTCCCGTAGGGCACCCGCAGGCGGTAGCCCTGGGCGGCGATGGTGCCGCTTTCCATGTCCACCGCCACCGCCCGCGAGAGGTTGATCAGCGGCCGCTCCTGCGCCCAGCGCAACTCCCAGTTGCGGTCGTCGTAGGTCAGCACGGTGCCGGTGCGCAGGCGCTTCTTCAGCGCTTCGCCCTGCTCGCCGGTGACCTGCGCGGCCGACTCCTGCAGCGCCTGCTGCACCTCGGCCAGGGCCGGCAGCGGGATATGCGGCGGCAGCACGCGGTCGAGGATGCCGTCGCGGCGCATGTAGGCGTGGGCCAGCACGTAGTCGCCGATCGACTGCGACTGCCGCAGCCCGCCGCAGTGGCCGATCATCAACCAGCAGTGCGGGCGCAGCACGGCGAGGTGGTCGGTGATGTTCTTCGCGTTGGACGGACCGACGCCGATGTTGACCAGGGTGATGCCGTGGCCATCCTCGGCGATCAGGTGGTAGGCCGGCATCTGGTAGCGATGCCACATCATGCTGCCGATGATCGCCTGGGCCTCGCCCTCCTCCGTGCCGCGCTCGATCACCACGTTGCCCGGCAGCACCATGCGCACGAAGCGGGTGTCCTCGCGCAGCTGGTCGAGGCCGTGGCGGATGAACTGGTCGACGTAGCGGTGATAGTTGGTCAGCAGGATCCACGGCTGCACGTGGCGCCAGTCGCTACCGGTGTAATGCACCAGGCGGCGCAGGGAAAAATCCACGCGCGCGGCATCGAACAACGCCAGCGGATAGGGATCGGCGTGTTCCCAGTCGTAGAGGCCATCGGCGATGTCGTCGCTGGCGGCGGACAGGTCGGTACTGGGGAACACCCGCGCCAGCTCGGCCGCGGTCACACCGCTGCCGGCCAGCTCGTCGCCCTGCTCGATGACGTAGGGATAGGGGATGTTGCGCTCGCTCATGCCGACTTCGACCTTGACGTTGAAGTCCTGCATCAGCGGCCGCAGTTGGTCGAGCAGGTAGGTGCGAAACGCCGCCGGGTGGGTCACCGTGACGCTGTACACGCCGGGCGCCTGGACCTTGGCATAGGCACGGGTGGAAGCCGGCACCTCGCCATGGCATTCGTAGGTCAGGCGCAGCTGCGGATAGCGGAACAGGCTGCGTTCATCGGCACTCGGCTCGGTGCGGCTGGCGACGTAGCGCTTGAGCGCCCGCTCGAGCGCCGCAGTGGCGCGCTGGTGGAGCTCGGCAAGGTAGTCCACGGCTGCTTCGGCGCTGCTGGCAATGCGGAAAGTATCACCGGCTGGGTTCATGCTGGATTTCCTTGTTCAGTCGTTGGAAACATCTTGCCTGCTCGGCAGCGACAGCGATAGCGCCGCGCAAGCATTTGCCTGTTGCTCCGCTGCAAGCCGGCCGGCCAGTGCCTGCAAGGCGCCCTTCAGCGCGACCAGCCCGGGCGCCGCGGTCAG
>NZ_AZSV01000182.1:0-2067 GCF_000582595.1 Pseudomonas sp. BAY1663 | reverse complement strand
GTAAGCGCTCCATAAACCCACCTACCGCTAACAAGGTTCGCAAGTCAGGATGCAGTTGCTGGCGAGCAGTTCCATGGCAGCAGTGCTTCGTAGTCGTCTACGCTGCTGGCGGTCGGCAGGCGTTCGAGGATGTGGCGCAGCCAGGCGTAAGGTTCCTGGCCGTTGGCCTTGGCGGTTTCGATCAGGCTGTAGATCTGCGCGCTGGCCCTGGCGCCTTTCGGGGTGTCGCTGAACAGCCAGTTCTTGCGGCCGATGACGAACGGGCGGATGGCGTTCTCGGCGCGGTTGTTGTCGATTGGCAGGTGGCCGCCTTCGAGGTAGCGCACCAAGCGGCTCCAGTTGCTGGCCAGGTAGTTCACCGCCTTGCCCAGGGCGGTCTGTCCGGCGACCTGTGGTTGGGTCTTGTCCAGCCAGGTCTTAAGTTGGTCGATGATCGGTCGGCTGCGCTGCTGGCGGGCGGCGAGGCGCCCGCTGTCGTCGGCTTCTTTCAGCTCACGCTCGATGCCGTAAAGCTTATTGATCAGGTTCAGCACGATGTCGGCGCGCCCGGTCTTGCCCTTGGGCTGCACCTTCTGTGCTTCGACGAACTTGCGTCGCGCATGCGCCCAGCAGGCCAGGCGTTCGATGCCCTCTTGTGCGGCCACGGCGTTGTAGCCGGCATAGTCGTCAGTCATCAGGTAGCCGCGGTAGCCTGCGAGCAGGCGCAGCGGTACTTCCTGCGCACGGCTGGATGAGTAGTCGAACAGGATCACCGGTTTGTCGGGTGGCCCACCGCTTTGCACCCACATCCAGGATTGCGTGGTGGGGTCACGACCCGGCTCATGCAGTACCTGCAGCCGGGTTTCGTCGCAGTGCAGCACCGGGTAGTCGAGCAGCCGGTCGCGCATCAGGTTGATCACGGGTTGCAGCTGTTCGCCGCACTGGATTACCCAGCGCGCCAGGGTCTGGCGAGAGATGTCGATGCCGTGCCGGCTGAGCATCCTCTCGAAGCGGTACAGCGGGATGCCGTCGGCGTACTTGGTGGCCAGCAGCATCGCCAGCACGCTGGGGCTGGCCAGGCTTTTCTCGATCAGCTGGGCTGGCTTGTCGGCGGTGACCGGTGCCGCTTCGCAGGCCTTGCAGGCATAGGTCTTGCGGATATGACGGATCACCCGCACCTGCATCGGGATGATCTCCAGCTGCTCGCTGGTTTCTTCGCCGATGGCCTGCTTGCGGCAGCCGCACTCGCAGGTCAGCGCGTGCTCGGGCAGTTCGTGAATGACGTCAATACGCGGTAGCTTGGCCGGCAGCGGCTTGCGCTTGCCACGGCGCTTGAGCGGCGCCATAACCTCTTCTGCCTCAGCTCCATCACCGCCTGGCTCGTCAGTGCAAGCACCCTCTTCGACCAGCTCTTCGGCCTCGTTGAACATGGCCAACTGCGGCGAGTCGGCATCCTCGGGGCTGCGCTCTGACTTCGGCGAGAACAGTTTGTGGCGCAGCAGAGCGACCTGTTCCTGAAGTTGACTGATTTTGTTCAGATCAGATTGACGTGCCAGCAACACTTGCGACAGCAACTGTTTGAGCGCGTCGGGATCGTCAGGAAGGGTATCGGGCACGGCAATCATGGCCGTGGATTATACCGGCTCAGGCCACGTAACGCGGCGTCAGGACTTGATGAGGGCGGTTTCGCCAGAGGTCGATGCCGTCGAGCAGCCAGTTCAATTCGTCGACCGTCAGCTCGATGGGCTCATCGCCGGCATCGGGCTTGGTCTTGAAGCGCTCGGCCTCTAGGCGTTTGAGCCACAGGCAGAAACCATTACGCTCCCAATAGAGGATCTTCACCTGGTTGCGGCTGCGATTGAGGAACACGAACAGTACCGGGTTGAACACTTCCACCTTTATATCCAACTCGACGAGTGCCGCCAGGCCGTTGATGGATTTACGAAAGTCGACAGGCTTGGGATAGAGATAGACCTTCTGCACCTTGGCGTCGGGACGCATCATGGCAGCTGCTCCTGAAAAGAAATCAGGAGCGCAGCATCGTCTGGCTATCGGTTCGTTTGAAGATGGGGTTTATGGAGCGCTTAC
>NZ_AZSV01000181.1:0-2094 GCF_000582595.1 Pseudomonas sp. BAY1663 | reverse complement strand
CTCATGGCCGGCACCGCGGTAGGCCTCCTCGCGCCCATCGGCGGCAGTGGCCACCAGCGCCGCACCGGCCTGGAAAAACGGCGCATCCAGCGGCACGCGCAGACGCCCGTCGACCAGCACCCGCAGCGGCGGTCGCTGCAACGCCAACGCGGTGCTTTGCGCGTCCAGCCCCAGCTCGGCACCGCGCACGGTCAGCCGCGCGGCATCCATCAGCACGGTATCGGCGCCGGTCAGCACCGCGCTGGAACGGGCGCGCAGGCGCTGCACCTCGGCACGTGCCGCCGGCCCGGTGATCCACTGGCTCTCGCCGCTGGCCATCGCGGTGCGGCCATCGAGGCTCATTGCCAGCTTGGCGCGAACGAACGGCAGGCCGCTTTCCATGCGCTTGATGAAGCCCGCATTGAGTTCGCGCGCCTCGGCCTCCAGCACGCCGCTGGCGACCTCGATGCCGGCGCTGCGCAACAACGCCAGCCCGCGCCCGGCGACCTGCGGATTGGGGTCCTGCATCGCCGCCACCACACGGGCGACGCCGGCCTTGACCAGGGCCTCGGCGCAAGGCGGCGTACGCCCGTGGTGGCTGCAGGGCTCGAGGGTGACGTAGGCGGTGGCGCCACGCGCACGTTCGCCGGCCTGGCGCAGCGCATGGACCTCGGCATGCGGTTCGCCGGCGCGCACGTGCCAGCCTTCGCCGACCCGCTCGCCATCGGCGACGATGACGCAGCCGACCCGCGGGTTGGGATGCGTCGAATACAGGCCCTTGCGCGCCAGTTGCAGGGCGCGGGCCATCCAGGCGTGATCGGCGGCGTTCATTCGTTCTTCGCGGGCTCGCGGGACAACCGTTCGATTTCCTCGCGGAACTCGTTGAGGTCCTGGAAGCGGCGGTACACCGAGGCGAAGCGGATATAGGCGACCTCGTCGAGCTTCTGCAGCTCGGCCATCACCAGTTCGCCGAGCACCCGCGACTTGATCTCGCGCTCGCCGGTGGCGCGCAGCTGGTGCTTGATATGGGCGATGGCCGCTTCCAGGCGCTCGACGCTGACCGGACGTTTCTCCAGCGCGCGCTGCATGCCGGCGCGCAGTTTCTGCTCGTCGAACGGCTGGCGGCTGCCGTCCTGCTTGATCAGCCGCGGCATCACCAGCTCGGCGGTCTCGAAGGTGGTGAAACGCTCACCGCAGGCCAGGCACTCGCGGCGACGGCGGACCTGATCGCCCTCGGCGACCAGGCGGGAATCGATGACCTTGGTGTCGTGGGCACCGCAGAAGGGACAATGCATGAGCTGGAATCGGTCGTACGTCGGGACGGCCATGGTAGCGCATCCGCCCGGCAAGACAAGGCGGCGGCTTTGCTGCTATACAGGCCCGCATTCGCCGTCGCCAGGAGCTCTCCGTGCCGCTACGCCCCGCCCTTCCGCTCGCCCTGCTGGCCGTGCTCGCAGGCTGCAGCAGCCCACCCGGCGAACCGCCGGCACCCGCCGTCGAATTGAGCGACGCGCCGCATTCGAAGCTGCTCAACGAACTGAGCGGCAGCCTGCTCGGCGCGCCGGCCGGCAGCGAGGTCGAACTGGCGCTGCTCGAGGTCGACCGCCGCGACCAGCCCGACCGCCTGCTGAGCAACGTGCGGCTGCAGGGCCGGGGCTCGGAACTGCCATTCATCCTGCAATTCAACCCCGACGTCTTCCCGACCGACCAGCGGGTCGAGTTGCGCGGCCGGGTCACCCGCGACGGCCAGCTGATCATGCGCCTGCCGCCGCGCACCATCGCCAGCCCGGCCAGCCAGGCCCTGGGGCCGCTGCAACTGGTCCCCGCACCGTGAGGCCGCCCGCGCAGCTGCAAGCAGCGCTGAACGGCTTGCTGGGCGATGCGCGGCTGGTGGCCGAAACGCTGCCGGGCAGCGACCTGCGCCTGTGGCTGATCGATGCGGCGAACATGGATCGTGCCTTCAGCCCCGAGGAAACCCGGAGGATTCTCGAAGAGCCGCCCTACTGGAGCTTCTGCTGGGCCAGCGGCCTGGTGCTGGCGCGCTGGCTGGCCGAGCGGCCGGAGTGGGTGCGCGGCAAGCGCGTGCTGGATTTCGGCGCCGGTTCGGCGCCGCCG
>NZ_AZSV01000180.1:0-2098 GCF_000582595.1 Pseudomonas sp. BAY1663 | reverse complement strand
CCGGCGACGAAGGCCACCAGCCGGCGCAGGCCGCCGCCCAGTTCCAGGCCGAGCACGCAGGCTTCGTCGACGCCGTCCAGCGCCAGCAGGCGCGCCTCGACCTCGCCGGGCTGGATGCGGTAGCCGCTGATCTTGAATTCGTTGTCCAGCCGGCCGAGGTAGACCAGCTGGCCATCGACGTGGCGCACGCGGTCGCCGGTGCGGTAGACCATCTCCTCCTGCGCGCCGATGCGCAGGCGGGCGAAGGCCGCGGAGTCGCTGTTGAGATAACCGTTGGCCAATTGCGGACCGCAGAGCACCAGCTCGCCTTCGGCGGCCGGGCGGTCGCCGCGTTCGAGCACCAGCGCCTGCACCGTCGCCAGCGGCTGACCGATGGGCAGGCAGGCAGCGCTGGCATCGACCTGCTGCAGGTCGCAGCTGCTGGCGACCACCGTGGCCTCGGTCGGCCCATAGGTGTTGATCAGCCGCAACTGCGGCCCGGCCACCCGTTGCCAGGCGGCGAGCTGTTCGGGAAATACCGCCTCGCCGCCGATGATCACCGTCTTCAGCCCGGCTGGAATCCGTGCCTGGCCGCTGCGCAGCGCCACCACCCATTCGTTCCAGAACGCCGTCGGCAGGTCGACGATGCTGATCGCCTGCGCTTCGATTCCGTCGACGAAGGTGTGGATCGACTGCAGCAGCTCATCGGTACGCAGCACCAGGGTCGCGCCGGCGCCGAGGCTGACGAAGACTTCCTCGATGCTCGCATCGAAGTTGAACGGTGCGAACTGCAGCATGCGGTCGTCCGCCGTCACGCCGTAGCGCAGGCGCGCCGCCGCGCTGAAATGATCCAGCGCGCGATGGCTGATCTCCACGCCCTTCGGCGTGCCGGTGGAGCCGGAGGTGAACATCAGGTAGGCCGCCGCCTCGCCGCTGCGCGGCGCATGCCGGCGCGCATGGCTGGCGAGCTGGCCGAGCAACTGGATCGGCCCGGTGTAGCTGTCCGCCAGGCGATGGCGGTAGGCCGCCTCGGTGATCACCCGCGCCAGCTGCGCGGTGGCGCAGATCAGTTTCTGCCGCTCGGCCGGCTGCTCGGCATCCAGCGGCACGTAGACGGCGCCAGCCAGCAGTACGCCGAGCAGGGCGAGGATCGCCTCGGGCGAACGCGCGAGCATCACCCCGACCCGCTCGCCGGGCCGCACGCCCTGCTCCGCCAACGCCGCGGCGATTTCCTCGGCGCGCGCCAGCAGCGCGGCATAGTTCAGCCGGCGCTCGCCCTGACACAGCGCGATACGTTCCGGTTGGCGTTCGGCGTGGCTGCGGATCGCCGCCAGCACGCTGGGCACCTCGCTCAGCTGCGCCTGCTCGGCAGGCGGCGCGTTCAGCCGCTGGCGAAATCGGTAATCGCCCATCCAGGCTTCGAGCAGCCTGTCGCGCGGCGCCTCGGGTTCCGCCAGCCAGCGGCCGAGCAGTTCGAACAATTCTTCCTGCAACGCCCGCAGGTGCGCGGCGCTGTAGCAGGCCGGGTTGGCGTCGTAGTCCAGCTGCGGGATGCCGTCGGCGCCGACCTGCACCTCCAGGGTCAGGTCCTCCACCGGCCCGGCGCTGAGGTTCAGCGTGCGCGCCGCCAGCTCGCCGTAGGCCAGTGGGCGGTCGAACGGCATGATGTTGACCAGCGGGCCGAACAGCCGCTGCTCGCCGCCGACGCGGCCGAGGTCGCGGCGCAGCGCTTCGTAGCGGTAATGCTGGTGCTTGCGGCTGCCACGGCGCAGTTTGGCGATGCTCCGGGCGCTGGCGACCAGGTCGGCGCCAGCGTCCGTTTCCAGGCACAGCGGGGCGATGTTCATCTGCATGCAGGGCACGTTGAACGCGGCCGAACCGATGCGGTTCATCACCATCAGCCCGAGTACCTGGCATCGCTGCCGCTGACCTGGCGCAGCTGGGCACTGAGCCCGGCCAACAGCAGATCGGCCCAGCCGACGCCATGGGCCTGGGCGGTGGCGTTCAGCGCCTGCCACAGCGGCGCCGGAAAGCGCGCGCCGTGCCGCACGAAGGTCGCCGAGATCGGCGCGCTGCGCTCGCTGAAGCTGACCGGCGCCGGCAGCCGTGAGAAGGTCTC
>NZ_AZSV01000179.1:0-2126 GCF_000582595.1 Pseudomonas sp. BAY1663 | reverse complement strand
CGGAGCGCCGGCGGCGAGTACCGGCAGGTGCCGGCGAGCAGCCTGCGCCGCGGCGACGTGGTGCGGGTCGAGGCCGGCGAACTTATCCCGGGCGACGGGGAGGTCATCGAAGGTATCGCCGCCGTCAACGAGGCGGCGATCACCGGCGAGTCGGCGCCGGTCATCCGCGAATCGGGAGGAGACCGCTCGGCGGTCACCGGCAACACCCGCGTGGTATCGGACTGGCTGCTGGTGCGCATCGGCAGCGACCCGGGCGAGTCCACGCTGGACCGGATGATCGCCCTGGTCGAAGGGGCCAAGCGGCAGAAGACGCCCAACGAGGTCGCCCTGGACGTCCTGCTGATCGGGCTGACGCTGATCTTCCTCGTGGTGGTCGCCACCTTGCAGCCCTTCGCCCGTTTCGCCGGGGGCGATCTGCCGCTGGTGTACCTGGTCGCGCTGCTGGTGACGCTGATCCCCACCACCATCGGCGGCTTGCTGTCGGCCATCGGCATAGCCGGCATGGACCGCCTGGTGCGCCTCAACGTCATCGCCAAGTCCGGCCGGGCGGTGGAGGCGGCGGGCGATGTCCAGGTGCTGCTGCTGGACAAGACCGGCACCATCACCTTCGGCAACCGGCGCTGCAGCGCGATGGTGAAGGCGCCGGGCGTGTCGGCCACGGAGCTGTCGCATGCCGCGCTGCTGTCGTCGCTGGCCGACGACACGGCCGAAGGCAAGTCCATCGTCGAATACCTGCGCGCCCTGGCACCGATGACGGAGCCGGTCGGGCAGGCGGTGAGCAGCATCCCGTTCAGCGCGGAAACCCGCCTCTCCGGTGCCGACTACCAGGGCCGGCGCTATCGCAAGGGGGCGGTGGACGCCGTGCTCGGTCACCTGGGCATGGGCCCCGAACAGGTGCCGCCGGTACTTGCGCGCGAGGTCGAGAAGATTGCCCAGAGCGGCGGCACGCCCCTGCTGGTGTGTGCCGATGAGCGGCTGCTGGGCGCTATCCATCTCAAGGATGTGGTCAAGCCGGGCATCCGCGAGCGCTTCGCCGAGCTGCGCCAGCTGGGCATCCGCACGGTGATGGTCACCGGTGACAACCCGCTGACGGCCGCCGCGATTGCGGCCGAGGCGGGCGTCGACGACGTGATTGCCGAAGCGACGCCGCAGAAGAAGCTGCAGCGCATTCGCCAGGAGCAGGCCGAGGGCAAGATGGTCGCCATGTGCGGCGACGGCGCCAACGATGCGCCAGCGCTGGCGCAGGCCGATGTCGGCATGGCGATGAACGACGGCACCCAGGCGGCGCGCGAGGCGGCGAACCTGGTCGATCTGGACTCCGATCCGACCAAGCTGCTCGACGTGGTACAGGTGGGCAAGCAGCTGCTGGTGACCCGGGGAGCGCTGACGACCTTCTCGGTCGCCAACGATGTGGCGAAATATTTCGCCATCCTGCCGGCGCTGTTCATCGGCATCTATCCGCAGCTCTCGGTCCTGAACCTGATGCAGTTGCACAGTTCCGAGAGCGCCATCCTGTCGGCCATCGTCTTCAATGCGCTGATCATCGTCGGCCTGATCCCGCTGGCGCTGCGTGGCGTGCAGGTGCAGGCCGCCGACTCGGCCAGCCTACTGCGGCGCAACCTGCTGGTCTACGGCCTGGGCGGTCTGGTCGCGCCCTTCGTCGGGATCAAGTTGATCGACCTCTTGCTGACCGCGGTCGGCCTGGTCTGAAGCCCGCCGCGCCATGACGGCGCGGCTTCTGGAGATGAGAAAAACGTTCGAATACGTTCGTCCGGCGATTGCCTCGCTGATCCTGATGGCGCTCATCACGGGCGTCGTCTATCCACTGTCCGTCACCGCGGTGGCGCAACTGGCCTTCGCCGAGCAGGCCAACGGCAGCCTGGTTCGCGATGCGACCGGGCAGGTGCGTGGCAGCGCCCTGTTGGCCCAGGCGTTCGAGGGGCCGCAGTGGTTCCACCGCGCCCCTCGGCGGGGGACTACGCAACCGTCGCCAGCGCTGCCAGCAACCTGGCGCCAAGCAACCCCGAACTGGCCGCCCAGGTTCGCGAACGCGTGCGGGACTGGGCCGGTAGCGCCGCGCAACCGGCACCGATGGAGCTGGTGACGGCCTCGGGCAGCGGGCTCGA
>NZ_AZSV01000178.1:0-2169 GCF_000582595.1 Pseudomonas sp. BAY1663 | reverse complement strand
CCGGCCACGAGGCCGAGCTGGCGTCGCTGCGGCTGCTGCAGGTCGGCGGTGCCCGGTTGCCGGACGCGCAGGCGCGGCGCATCCCGCAGGTGCTCGGTTGCCGCCTGCAACAGGTCTTCGGCATGGCCGAGGGGCTGGTCAACTACACCCGCCTGGATGATGACGACGAGCACGTCTACCTGACCCAGGGCCGGCCGATGAGCCCGGACGACGAGGTCAGGGTGGTCGACCGCGACGGCCGTCCGGTGGCGCCGGGGCAGGTCGGCGCGCTGCTGACCCGCGGCCCCTACACCATCCGCGGCTACTTCCAGAGCCCGGAACACAACGCCCAGGCCTTCGACGCCGAGGGTTTCTACCGCTCCGGCGATCTGGTGCAGCGGCGCGCGGACGGCTACCTGGTGGTGGTCGGGCGGATCAAGGACCAGATCAACCGCGGCGGCGAGAAGATCGCCGCCGAGGAGGTGGAAAACCTGCTCATGGCGCACCCGGCCGTTACCCACGCCGCGCTGGTGTCCATGCCCGACGAGACGATGGGCGAGAAGAGCTGCGCCTTCGTCGTCAGCGCCGACCCGGCGCTCAAGGGCGTCGCCCTGCGCAAGTACCTGCGTGGCCTCGGGCTCGCCGACTACAAGCTGCCGGACCGCATCGAGCGGGTCGCCGCGCTGCCCATGACGGCGGTGGGCAAGGTGGACAAGACCCGCCTGCGCCGCCACCTCTCCGAACGATTGACCGTTACCGAATAAGGACTTCGCATCATGGCTATTCCCTCTCTCACGCCTTACGCACTGCCGGCCGAATGGGCGGTGAACAAGGTCCAGTGGCCGGTCGAACCTGGCCGCGCGGTGCTGCTGATTCACGACATGCAGGACTATTTCTGCGACTTCTGGGGCGCGGACAGCCCCTTCGTCATCGCGCTGGTCGAGCGCCTGGCCGCCGTGCGCGAACGCTGCAAGGCGCTCGGCATTCCGCTGGTCTACACCGCCCAGCCTGGCCAGCAGGCCGCCGGCGAGCGGGCGTTGCTCAACGACATGTGGGGCCCGGGCCTCACCCAGCACCCGGCGCGCCAGGGCATCGTCGCCGGCCTCGCGCCGGCGGCGGACGACACCGTGCTGGTCAAATGGCGCTATAGCGCCTTCCAGCGTTCACCGCTGGAGCACATGTTGCGCGAACTGGGCCGCGACCAACTGATCATCGGCGGCATCTACGGCCACATCGGCTGCCTGATGACCGCCTGCGACGCCTTCATGCGCGACATCCAGCCGTTCCTGCTGGCCGACGGCATCGCCGATTTCAGCCAGGCCGATCACCAGATGGCGCTGAACTACGTGGCCACCCGTTGCGGCCGGGTGATCGAATGCCGCGAGGTGCTCGAACTGGGCCGCGCGGCGCGCCTGGCGCTGACCCGCGAGGCACTGCAGGCGCGCCTGCTGGGCATGCTCGACGAGATCGACGAGCCGTTCGACCCCGACGAGAACCTGCTGGACTACGGCCTGGACTCGATCCAGGTGATGGCGTTGCTCAGCGAATGGCGCGAGCAGGGGCTGGAACTGAGCTTCACCGACCTGGCCAAGACGCCGACCCTCAACGGCTGGTGGGCGCAGATCCAGCAGCACGGAGGTGCCGCATGAGACCGCTGGGCAATGCGCAGCAGGGCCTGTGGTACGGCTACCTGCTCAACGAAGACCGCGCCATGTTCAACACCGCCGAATGCATCGCCTTCGCCGGCAAGGTGCAGGTGCCGCTGCTGATCGCCGCCGTGCGGCGGGCGGTGGGCGAATGCGAGGCGCTGGCCGGGCGCTATGTCGTCGACGGCGAGGCGGTATTCTTCGAGCCCTGCGAACTGCCGCTGGACGTGGCACGGCTGGACGTGCCGGCGTTCGCCGATGCCGAGGCCTGGGTGCGCGACTGGGCGATGGCCGACATCCGCCAGCCGTTCGACCTGGAGCGCGAGCTGGCCTGCCGCTTCGTGCTGCTGCAGGCCGCCGGGCAGGATTTCCTCTACAGCTGCGTGCACCACATCGCCCTCGACGGCTACGGCACCAACCTGCTCTACCAGCGCATCGCCGAACTCTACGGCGCCGCCGTGCGCGGCGAGCCGGCGCCAGCCTGCGGCTTCGGCCGCTACGCCGAGGTGCTCGCCGAGGACGCCACGCGCGACGCCCAGGGGCG
>NZ_AZSV01000177.1:0-2210 GCF_000582595.1 Pseudomonas sp. BAY1663 | reverse complement strand
CGTCACCGTCCGGGTCGCGCTGCCGGCGCCGCGCGGGCGCAACGTGCCGCTGCAGGAGCGCGCGGTCATCCAGCTCAGCGGCTTCGTCGGGGTGCGCTGATGGCCTCACGCATGCGCGCCGCCGCCGGCTTCACCCTGCTCGAACTGCTGATCGCCATCGCCCTGTTCGCCCTGCTCGGCCTGGGCACCTACCGCATGCTCGAAGCGGTGCTGCGCAGCGACGAGGCGGTGCGCGCCCAGGAGCTGCAGCTGCGCGAGCTGAGCCGGGCGCTGTGGGCGTTCGAGCGCGACCTGCAGCAAGTCATCGGCCGGCCGATCCGCGACGGCTTCGGCGACGAACGCAACGCCTTCATCGGCCAGTTGGGCGGCGAGGATGGCGCACCGCTGCTGGAGCTGACCCGTGCCGGCTGGCGCAACCCCACCGGCCTGCGCCGCGCCAACCTGCAGCGAGTGCGCTGGCGGCTGGCCGGGAGCAATCTCGAACGGGTCTACTGGGTGGTGCTGGACCGCGACGTCGACAGCGAGCCGCGGGTGCAGCGGGTACTGGAGAACGTGCAGGGCCTGCAACTGCGCTACCTGGACGAGGACGCCGTGTGGCACGAGGAATGGCCGCCGTTCGATTTCGGCCGCGGCGGCCAGGCGGAGGCGGCCGAGCGGCTGCCCGCCGCGCTGGAGCTGAGCCTGGAACACCCGCGCTACGGCCGCATCACACGCCTGCTGCGCCTGCCCGATCCGGCGCCGCAGGACGCCCGGCAGGCGCTGCCCGGTGCCGAGGGCGTGCCCGAGCCGTTCGAAGGGGAGCTGCCGCAATGAGTCGCCAGCGCGGGGTGGCGCTGATCACCGTGCTGCTGGTGGTGGCCATCGTCACCGTGGTCAGCGCGGCGATGGTGGCGCGCCAGCAGTTGGCGATCCGCGCCAGCGCCAACCAGCTGCAGGCGCGCCAGGCCTGGCACTACGCCCTCGGCGGCGAGGCGCTGGCCCAGGCCATGCTCGCCCGCGACCTGCAGGACGGCGGCGAACCGGGTGCCGGCATCGACCATCTGCAGGAAGCCTGGGCGCGACCGCTGCCGGCCTTCGAGATCGACCAGGGCGAGATCATCGTGCGCATCGAAGACCTGGCCGGGCGCTTCAACCTCAACGCCCTGCTGCGCGACCAGCAGCCCAACCCCGCGGCCGTCGAGCAGTTTCGCCGCCTGCTGCTGCGCCTGCAGATCGATGCGCCCTATCCGGAGCGCCTGCTGGACTGGCTCGACGCCGACCAGCAGCCGGGCGCCGAGCTGGGCGCCGAGGATAATGCCTACCTCGGCCTCGACCCGCCCTATCGCAGCGCCGGGCGCCGGCTCTACGACCTGTCCGAGCTGCGCCTACTGCTGGACATGCGCGAGGAGGATTTCCAGCGCCTGGCGCCTTATGTCACCGCGCTGCCGGCGGACGTGCCGCTGAACGTCAACACGGCCAGCGCCCTGCTGCTGTCGAGCCTGGGCGACAACCTCAGCCTGGGCGCTGCCGAGTCGCTGGTCGCGCTGCGCCACCGCGCGCCGTTTCGCAACAGCGCGGCCTTCCTCGCGCAGCCGGCCATGGCCGGTACTACGCTGCAAGGCACTGCGCTGGCGGTTGGCAGTCAATTCTTCCAGGCCACCAGCGAAGTGCGCCTGGGCGATCGCCGGCTGGCGCTGGTCAGCCTGCTGCAGCGCGAGCAGGACGGCAGCGTCCGCGTGCTGGCGCGCAATCTCGGCCAGCCTGCCCGGCTGGCCTCACCGAACGGGAGCCGACCCTGACCATGGATTGCCTTTTCCTGCCCGCCGACTGCCCGGCCCGGCTCATTGCCGAGACCCGCGTCTACTGGTTGCCCAAGGACGAACCCGGACGCTGGCAGGCGCTGGGCGAGTGCAGTGCTGCCGGCGCGATCAGCCTGGTGCTGCCGGCCGAGGTCTGCAGCTTCTTCGCGGTCAACCTGCCGACCCGCAAGGCGCGCTGGATGCAGCAGGCGCTGGCCTATGCCGCCGAGGAACTGCTGGCCGAGAACGTCGACGAGCTGCACCTGGCGCTCGGCGAGGTGCTGGCGGACGGTCGCCAGCGGGTCGTCGCCATCGGCCGCCAGCGGCTGGGCGACTGGCTGGCGCAGTTGCGCGAGCTGGGGTTGCCGGTCGTCGCCATCCACGTCGATGCCGACCTGCTGCCGCGCAAGGCGACCCAGCTGCTGTTCCTCG
>NZ_AZSV01000176.1:0-2233 GCF_000582595.1 Pseudomonas sp. BAY1663 | reverse complement strand
CCAGGCGACTCGGACCCCGTTCCCGTCAGGAGGCTCGCGCAGGGGGAGGCAAGGGATGGACGCCGAGTGAGGAACGAAGGACGGGGCCGCCGAGGTAGGGATGTCCCATCGTGACGGCCTCGGAGCGGCACAGGAAGGAGGAAATATGACCGCCGGGCGTAATGCTGTTCAGATAAGCACGGAGAGTACTTTGTAGGAGCGCGCCATGCGCGCGAATCGCGGGCGTGGCCCGCTCCTACAGATCCAACATCCAGCTTGAGTCGTTAAGTGAACAGCATTACGGATGCCGGGCGCGCTTTCTCTTTGATTGCTTTCTCGGCGAGCAACAAGATACGGAGCATAGCGGAGTAACAGCCGCAGGCTGGCCCGAAGGGCGAGCGAAGCGAGTCAAGTGACTCGGCCGGGGGGGCCGAAACCAGAAGTGTCAGCACACTCGGTAAGCGCCCTGATCACCAAGCGCAAGCCCAAACCAAATGGCAGCAACACCCAATCTTGCCAGTCCGGTGTCAAGCAGCCTGTCCCCATGAAATGCGAAGAAGCTTTTTTGTGCCGCGGCACGGCCGCTAAGTCCCCGCTCCCCGCCGTTCCCCGGCCCGCTCGTCAGGCACCGCCGGGCCTTCCTCCCGATCAGGCAAGGGCGGCCTATCCGCCTCGCCCGGCTCCCGCTCCGAGGGCAGCGCTGGCGCCCCGCTTCGCGGGTCGCCACGTGGCCGCTCGATGACCTCCTGCCGCGGCTCGCTGCTGTCCAGCGGATGCTGGCGAGCCTTCTGCGGATGGGTCGGTCCCGTGCCTCCGGCAACGACTGCCTGGCTCCCCAGCAGGGCCAGGAACAGCACACACCAACGCAGCACCGACATGCGACACCTCCAGCCATGGAGCCCATACCGTTTGGGCAAACCGGCACCGGGAAGGTTTCAGCGCGACGCCCGGCGGCAATGCGAACGCAAACGTCCCGGCGGACGCAACGCCCACCGGGACGGCGTGGTTCACCGCGGTCAGTAGGCGCCGCGTGCGCCGCCTTCACCGCCCGTACCGGTGCTGCCCTGCTCGCCCCGTGGCGCACCGTCGGCGCCGGTATCGAGGTCAGCCGCGTCGTCATCATCGTCACGCTCCGGATCGGTGGTCGTGCCGGCCTTGCCTTCGGTATCCGGCATGCTGCCCATGCCGGTCCCGCTGCCCGTGCCACCCGCGGCGCCCTGCTCCATGGTGCCGTGCTCCATGGAATCATGGGTGGCATCATCGGACGAGCCGCTGCCGCCGGCGAAGGCCGTACTCGACAACAGGCCGGCAAGGATCACTACCGCAATCTGCTTGATGTTCATGGTCGTCACCTCTTTTCAAGGGAGTACCTAATATCCGGCAACAGGGCGCCAGGAGGGTTTCGCGGCCCAGCATCCGCCGAGGGCGTTATCCGCCCAGCAGCTGCCACAGCGAGGCGCCGACGCCGGCCATGCTTTCCCCGGCCACCAACCCCGCCGCCGCGACGATCACGAAGCGCTCGCCCAGGCTGCGCCAGCGCGAGGCGAACGACCAGGCGAGCAACGCCCCGCAGGTCATCATCAACGAGATCGAGGCGGGGATGATGAAAGCCAGCCCGAGCGCCGCGGAGCTCGGCAACCAGCGCAGCCGCCGTTCCGGCAGCAGCCCCTCCAGCAGCCCCAGCAGCACCCCGCACGACGCCCCGGCCAGCATCGCCCAGCGGATATCGCCGGCCAGTGCGCCCAACCCGCCGGTCAGGGCCTCGGCCACCGCCTTCCAGGTCGCGACCGCCGGCGCCGGCCATTCGGCGCTGATCAACAGCGCCTGCGGATCGGGGATCAGCACCCGGTAGACCAGCACGCCCACCACGCTGCCGAGCAGGATGCCCAGGCACTGCGCTACCGCCTGGCGCTGTGGCGCCGCGCCGATGACATGGCCGACCTTGAAGTCGTTGAGCAGGTCGGTGCACTGCCCGGCCGCACCGCCCGCCGTGTTGGCGCTCATCAGGTTGATCGGCACCTGCCCCGGAGCGAGCACGCCGAAGCCCAGCTGCGACAGCTGGCCGATGGCGCCGATCGGTGGAATCCCGGTGGCGCCCACCACCCGCGCGGCGACCACCGCCAGCAGCAGCGCCAGCGGAATCGACAGCAGCGCCAGCCACGGGTCGATGCCGAACAGGCCGACCTGCAGCGTCACCACCAGCCCACTGCCAGCAGCAGCCCACAGGCGGGCAACCCGGCCGCAGCCGCAGCCG
>NZ_AZSV01000175.1:0-2278 GCF_000582595.1 Pseudomonas sp. BAY1663 | reverse complement strand
TACGGAGCATAGCGAATTAACAGCCGCAGGCTGGCCCGAAGGGCGAGCGAAGCGAGTCAAGTGACTCGGCCGGGGGGGGCCGAAACCAGAAGCATCAGCACACTCAATAAGCGCCCTGATCACCGAGGTGCAAGCCCAGACCAGATGCCAGCATCACCCAAACTTGCCAATCCAGTATCAAGCTCCATGCCTCATGAAAGTTGCGAAGATCCTTTTTACACCGGCTCGGGCAGGCGTTTGCGGTCGATCTTGCCGCTGGCGGTCTTCGGCAAACACCCCAGCAACACAATCCGCCCCGGCACCATGTAGTGCGGCAGACTACGCTGCAGCTCGCGCCGAATCGCCACCCGGCTCAGCGCACCGGCCTCGCGCAGCTCCACATAGCCGACCAGACAAGCCTCATCGCCCTCGCCATGCAGCCGCACCGCAGCGTCCTGCACACCGACCAGCCGGCGCAGGCTGGCCTCGATCTCGCCCAGCTCGATACGAAAGCCGCGCAGCTTGATCTGGTCGTCGCGCCGCCCACGATACTGGTAGGCATCCTCGCCGACGCGGTGCACACGGTCGCCGGTGCGATACAGCCGCCTGCCGTGACAGTTGATGAACGCCTGCGCGGTGAGGTCGTCGCGCTGCCAGTAGCCGTCGGCCAGCGACGGCCCCTCGATGCACAGCTCACCCTCGCCGCCCACCGCAACCGCCTCGCCGTGTTCGTCGAGCAGCCAATGGCGATAGCCGTCGAGCGACTGGCGCAGCAGCACGCCGGCCTCGCCGAGCGGCAGTTCGACGCGCGCCATCAGCGACCACACCGTTGCCTCGGTCGGTCCATAGCAGTTCCACAACTCACCCACGCAGCCACCCAGCGGGTCGCCAGCGTGGCATCCAGCGCCTCGCCGCCGCACAACGCCAAAAGTCCGGGCCGCCCTTGCCAGCCGGCCTTGAGCAGCATGCGCCAGAACGCCGGGGTGGCCTGCAGGGTGTTGAGGTCGCTGCGCCGTTCGAGCAATTGCAGCAGCTCGACCGGGTCCTTGTGGGTCGGCGCGCAGATCACCTCGACATAGCCGCCGCGCCAGAGCGGGCCGAGCATCTCCAGCAGCGAGATATCGAAGGCCGGGGTGGTGGTGAACAGCCAGCGCGTCGCCGGGCCGATGTCCAGGCGTGCGGTCGCGGCGGCGAGGAAGTTGGCCAGCGCGGCGCGGTTGATCACCACGCCCTTGGGCCGGCCGGTGGAGCCGGAGGTGAACATCATGTAGGCCGGCAGGCGCTCGTCCTGCTCGGGCCATTCCAGCTCGCCGGCCAGCCCGGGACGCAGCTGCCAGGTTGGCTGCGCGAACGCCACCGGCTGGTCCTGCAGCACCAGGCTCAGCTGCGCATCGGCGGCGATGCCCTGCAGCCGTTCGAGCGGGAATTCCGGCTCCAGCGGCACGAAGCACAGCCCTTCGCGCAGGCAGGCGAGCACGCTGGCGACCAGGTCCGGCGAGCGCTGCAGGTGGATGCCGACGCGCTCGCCGGCCCGCAGGCCGCACTGGCGCAGCTGCATGGCGATGGCCGCGACCCGTGCCTGCAGTTCGGCGTAGCTGAAGCTGTCGCCCAGGCAACCCAGCGCCGGACGCGCGGCATGGCGCTGGAACTGCTCGGTGAAATGCCGCTCAAGCGTGTTCATGGCTGACCTCCGCGTGTTCGGCCAGCGCCAGCAGGTTGTCCTGCAGCAGCGCCAGCAGTCGATCGTTCAGCTCGGCACGCAGGCGGCCGATCTGCCGCAGGGTCAGGCGGCCGTCGAATACGCCGCCGTGCAGGCTGATCAGCTCCGCCGAGGGGTTGTCCGCCGCGCTCGGCCGGCCGGGGGCGATGGGCAGTGCCTGCCAGGCATCCGTGTCGCTCTGGTAGACGCCGAGGTAGTTGAGCGCCACCGCCGGCAGCGGCAGCTGCGCCCGAAACTCAGGATTGGCGCGCAGCGGCAGGTAGCCGACGCCCTTGTCCGGCACCCGGCGCAACTGTTCGGCGGCGTGGCGCAGCAGCTGCGGCCAGTCCGCCTGGTCGCGCAGCGCCAGCGGAAACATGCTGGTGAACCAGCCACCGTGCGGCTGACGTCCAGCGCCGGGTCGATGGCCTCGCGGCCGTGGCCTTCGAGCATGATCCACTGCCGTTCGCCCAGCCCGAGCCCGTGCAGCGCGCGGGTCAGCGCGGCCAGCAGCAGCTCGCGCAGGTCCACGGCAAAATGCCGGGCGGCCAGCAGCAGCTCGCGCGTCACGGCCTCGCTCAGTTCCAGCTTCTGTTCGCG
>NZ_AZSV01000174.1:0-2434 GCF_000582595.1 Pseudomonas sp. BAY1663 | reverse complement strand
GCGACACCTTGCAGACGCTGGCCGGCGAACGCCGCCGGCAGCGGCGCGAACTGGCCGCCGAGCGGGCGGTGCTCGCGCGCGAGCTGCACGATACGGTGGCGCAACAGCTCAGTTACCTGCAGATCCGTGCCAGCCGCATCCAGGCGCTGCTTGCCACATCGGAGCAGGAGTCCGCGGCCCAGCCGATGTTCGACGAGCTGCGTGGCACGCTGCAGTTGCTGCACCGCCAGGTGCGCGAGCTGATCGCCTCGGCGCGCCTGACCATGGGCGGCCGCACGCTGAACGAGGCCGTGCAGGCCTCGGTGGACGAGTTCGCCCGCTGCAGCGGCTGCGTCTTCGAACTGGACAACCGCATCCCGGCCGGCCTGATCACGCCCGAGGCGGAGCTGCAGGTACTGCAGATCATCCGCGAGGCGCTGGCCAACGTGGTGCGTCATTCGCATGCCCGCTGCGTGCAGGTGAGCCTGTTGCCCCGGCCAGGCGACGGCGTGGAGGTGCGGGTGGAAGACGATGGCATCGGCCTGCCGGACGAGCTGCCGGAAAGCGGCCACTTCGGCCTGCGCATCATGCGCGAACGGGCCGCCGGCATCGGGGCGCGGCTGGAATTCGCCAGCGGCACGCCGCGCGGCACCTGCGTGCGGCTGCTGTGGAGCGGCGCATGAACGAGCCGCTGACGCTGATCCTCATCGACGATCATTCGCTGCTGCGTTGCGGGCTGGCCGAACTGCTCGGCGCGGTGGCGGATTTCCAGGTGCTCGGCATGGCGGCGTCCGGTCCGGAAGGCATCGAGTTGGCGCAACGGCTGGCGCCGGCGATGATCCTGCTCGACCTGCACATGCCGGGCATGAGCGGCCTGGAAACCCTTGCCGCCCTCAAGCGCGTGCAACCAGACAGTCAGGTCGTCGTGCTGACGGCATCCGATTCCCAGGACGACCTGCTGGCCGCGTTGCGCGCAGGGGCCGATGGCTATGTGCTCAAGAACACCGAGCCGGAGCAACTGGTCGCCTACCTGCAGGGCTGCACCCGCGGCCGGGTCACGCTGGAGCCGGGGCTCATGCGGCTGCTGGCCGAAGAATCGCGCGCGACACCGCCGGGGCCCGAGCGGACCGTGGCGCAGGAGCTGACCGAACGCGAATGCCAGACGCTGGCGCTGATCGCCGAAGGCCTGAGCAACAAGCTGATCGCCCGTGAACTGGGCATCAGCGACGGTACGGTGAAGATCCACGTGCGCCACCTGCTGACCAAGCTCAACCTGCACTCGCGGCTGGAACTGGCGGCCTGGGCCCATCGTGGCGGCTTCGTCGACCAGTTGGCGGCGCGTGCGCCGAACCGGGAGCGGCCATGATTTCTCCATCGACGGCATTCGGGGTGTTCGACTGGCTGCGTCAGGTGCTGCGCGCCGCGCCCGGCGATCTCGATCAAGTGCCGCTGGCATGGGCGCGGCTGGACGTCGACGGCTGCATTCGCCAGCTCAACAGCGGCTGGTACGAGCTGACCGGCCATCGGCTCAGCCACTGTCTGGGACAACCGCTGGCCAACTTCCTTCATCCCGCGGATGTGCAGGCCTGGAGCCAGGCGCTGGGGCAGTTGCGTCCGGCGCGGACGGAGGTGCTGCTGCTGCGTTATCTCACCTGCAGCGGCGAGCGTCGCTGGGTCGAGGTACGCCTGCGGCGCCGGCTCGGTGGCTTCGTCGCCAGCCTGGGCGACATCACCGGGCAGATACAGCGGCGCCAGTCCCTGCAGGCCAGCCACCGCAGCCTGAGCAACCTGCTCGACGGCCTGCCGATGATGGTCTATCGCTGCCGCAACAACCGCCACTGGAGCATGGAATACGTCAGCGCCGGCTGCCAGGAGCTGACCGGCTACCGCCCCGAGCAGTTGCTGGATAGCCGCAGCCTGACCTTCAACGACCTGATCCACCCGGACGACCGCGAACATGTCTGGGCCGAAGTCCAGGCCGGCCTGCAGGCGCAGCGTGCGTTCGTCTTCGACTACCGGCTGCTATGCGCCGACGGGCAGGAGAAGCGGGTGCGGGAGCACGGCAACGGCATCTACGCCGCCAATGGCGAAGTGCTCGGGCTCGAGGGTGTGGTACTGGCCTCTGCGTAACCGTCCGTTTCTGGCTTATGCTTGGCGTCGAAAAATCCTGCCAAGTCCGTCCGTATGTCTCTCGAATCCCGTCTGCTTCGCGCACTCGCTCCCTGGCTGGCGTCACCGAAGTGGTGGGTGGCCTTCTCCGGCGGCCTGGATTCCAGCGTGCTGCTGCATGCCTTGGCGCGGCTCGCCGGGGATCAGGCGTTGCCGCCGATTGCCGCCATCCACGTGCACCACGGCCTGCAGACCGCCGCCGACGACTGGCCGGCGCACTGCCGGGCCGTCTGCGAGCGGCTGGGAGTTCCGCTGCAGGTGGTACGGGTCCGGGTCGCGGCGGGCG
>NZ_AZSV01000173.1:0-2440 GCF_000582595.1 Pseudomonas sp. BAY1663 | reverse complement strand
GTGCGACCCGAAAGTCGCATGGGTTTCTGTTCCGCAGGTTAACGCCCGACGGAACCGACTGTTCCACCACTCGTTCCCTACCCAGACAGGCGTGGCCGGTAACAGCCGGGTCTGAAGCTCTGGGACAATGTTACCGCCGATATTTCGGTAGGTCGAACCGCGAGGCCAGACTGAATCTGCCAGCATCAAGGCGGAGATTAGCTAGGGATGAGCGGGTACGGCTAACACAAGTGAACCTCATATAAACGTCGTCATAGTGTCGAGCCTGCTGGAAATGACCTGAACCGGGCACCGGTTGCGTGATGCAACCGGCCATTCACGATGCTCTGCGAGCGCCCAAGTCGGCGTTCGGATGCCAAGGAGCTGCACTTTCGAATCCTGGCTCAGTCCGGATGAGTGTTTTTAGAGGTGCCCCAAGAGGCTTAGGCCATCAAGACCCAGGATGGTAAAGATTTCCACAACTCGCTTCCCGGTTAATCGCAATGCTGCTCCGCTTAGGTGAGTAGCATTGCACCACAGGTCTTCTACGGTAAATTACATTCCGAGGTGACGTAGAAAGCCCGCATCACAACCAGGTGCCGCCCTGGCGTTCATCCGGCTCGTTGAGATCGCTAGCATCGAAGCCGTGGATCCAATCGAGGTGATGCACCATGGCATCATGAGATGCAAGACGTGCATCGCGCCGATCCCTCTCTTCACCCGGTGGCAAGTGCAACATATCGCCAGTGGTCACGGACGCATACACAACTTTGCGCGCCCGGCCACGACGCAGTCGCTCGTAACGTTCAAAGGTTTCTGCAATCGACGCGGAACCCGCAGCGGCAATGCAGTCAGCAAGGACCACGGCATCCTCGATCGACTGGTTGGCACCCTGTCCATGGTGCGGTACTAGGGAATGTGCAGCATCACCGAGCAGCGTTACCCGACCTTTGCTCCAGCGGCCAAGGGTCATACGATAAACCATTCCCCATCGCTGATTTACTGTCTTCAAGGTGTTCGAAGCGATCATCTCGACGAGAGCAGGATGCCAGTCCTTGAAGAGGCGTAGCTGTTCACCGTCGTCTGTAGGCGCAGTCGACTGTTTTAGTGGCCAAGTCGTCGGAGTGCGCTCTACGAGAAAGAAATTGATGTCTCCTTTTCTGTCTCCGCCGATCGGGTAGTGAAGACAGTGGCCGGACTCACCCATCCAGAATTGAATAGCGGTCGGATCAGGCATGCTCGGTATTTTATCGATTGGAACAATCCCACGAAATGCTGTGTACCCCGCGTATATGTAATCTTCATAGCCGAGCATCAAATTCCGTACGGTGGAACGCATCCCGTCAGCACCGATGACTATATCGCTTCCGCTTTGCTGCCATCCTTAAAATGTAACACTACCTGTTCGCCAGTGTCATCGATATTTACTAGGCGTTTATTCAGGTGGATGCGTTCCATACCCACCTTGGTGGAGAGGATTCGTTGCAACTCGGCCCGGTGGATGCCGAGATATGGGCCGCCGAAAAGGTCTCGATACGCCAGCCCGCCGGCGTGCCTGCCGATTTCACGGCCAGTCTTTCCGTCCCGGTAGATCAAAGCAGAGATTTCAAACGCAGCCTCGTCAAACTCCTCGCCCAAACCCCAGTGGTTATAATAAAAACGCGTGGCATTGGCGGATAATGCGACCGCGGCACCCACCTCACGCAACTCCTCCGCTTGCTCGTATATATCAACGTCGATACCGTGGTGGCGCATCGCAATCGCAAAGGTCAAGCCACCGATGCCGCCACCGACCACAGCAATGCGGCGTATTTTATTGGTTTCTTTTTCATTCATAATTATTATCTCTTTCTTATAAGGATGGTCTGAAGTAGTCACGTATTTCTGGCTGACTTCAGCCCTGCCAATTTTAAAAGCGGCGATTCGTCTAAAAAACGATCGAATCATCCATTTTTTCTGGATTTTTAGCCGCCGCGAGCACCTCGCGGCGGCCATTTCCCGCATTACAGGCGCACCTCTCCTGTATTCGCCAGTAAATGTCGGCGCGCCATCCACAGGTTCGACAGGGCGAACAGCGTCACCAACTGCGCCGTGTTCTTCACCAGCCCTCGAAAGCGAACTTTGGTGTAACCAAACTGGCGCTTGATCACCCGAAACGGGTGCTCGACCTTGGCCCGCACCTGCGCCTTGGCCTTCTCGACCTTGCGCTTGGCTTTGTAGAGCGGGCTGCTCTTGCCAAGCTTTTTGTAAGTACTGCGGCGTGCCGCGACCTGCCAGATCACCGCCCGGCCCTCATGTTCGGAGCGCTTTTCGACGCCCGTGTAGCCGGCATCGGCGCAAACGACGTTTTCGTCGCCGTGCAGAAACTTGTCGACCTGAGTGACATCCGCCACGTTGGCTGGCGTACCGACTACGCTGTGTACCAGACCCGACTCATCATCCACCCCGATGTGGGCCTTCA
>NZ_AZSV01000172.1:0-2444 GCF_000582595.1 Pseudomonas sp. BAY1663 | reverse complement strand
CGCGACGGGAAGCGGCCGCGGCTTGCGCGGCTGCGCAGCCAGCGCCGCGCTGGCCAGGGCTTCCACCACCTGGCCCACCTCGGGCCCGGCGAGCCTGTAGTAACGGTTGCGCCCGTAGCTTTCCAGCACCAGCAGGCCGCCTTCGGTGAGCTTGGCCAGATGGGCGCTGGTGGAGGACGGCGACAGGCCGGCCAGCAGCGCCAGTTCACCGGCCGGCCGCGCACTGCCGTCCATCAACGCCCAGATCATCGTCGCCCGCCCCGGATCGGCGAGCAGCCCGGCGATCTGGCTGATGCCCGGTGTGTAATCCATGATTCACCTCACGACGAAACATCCCATGCACAAGACAAGGATACTGGCCCCGAAACCCGCAACGCGCCAGCCGGCGCCGACGAACAGGAGCCACGCCATGATCGCCGTGATATTCGAAGCCCAGGCCCACCCCGACCGCCGCCAGGACTACCTCGACCTCGCCGCCGAACTACGCTCGCTGCTGACGGAGCGCGACGGCCTGATCTCCATCGAGCGCTTCGAGAGCCTGAGCACACCGGGCAAGACCCTCTCGCTGTCGTTCTGGCGCGACGAGGCGGCCATCGCCGCCTGGCGCCGCCAGGAAGCGCACCGGCATGCCCAGGCCGCCGGGCGCGGAACGATCTTCGCCGACTACCGGCTGCGCGTGGCCGCGGTGCAGCGTGACTACGGCATGCACGACCGCGAGCAGGCGCCGGTCGATAGTCAACGGCATCATGGGACAGTCCGGGCATCGTAGGGCGGATACGACCCGCCCTGCGCCTGCAATCGCCGCGGGACGCACCTTACGGGCTCCGGTGTGCACCCGCTGTTTTGTGGGAGGCCCGACCTCGGGGCGATGCTCTTGAGCTTTTCTGCTTAAGTGACAGCATGGCTCCAGTCCAGGCCAAACCATTCCCACAGAGGCTCCGCATGCGCATCACCCTGTTCAGCAGCAAAACCTACGACCGCGACAGCTTTCTCGCCGCCAACCGGCCGCATGGCTTCGAGTTGCATTTCCTCGAAGCCCGCCTCGATCCGGACACCGCCACATTGGCGGCGGGGGCGGAGGTGGTCTGCCCGTTCGTGAACGACGTGCTGTCGGCACCGGTGCTGGAGAAGCTCGCGGCCGGCGGCACGCGGTTGATCGCGCTGCGTTCGGCCGGCTACAACCATGTCGACCTGGCCTGCGCCCAGCGCCTCGGCCTGCCGGTGGTACGGGTGCCGGCCTACTCGCCGCACGCGGTGGCCGAACACACCGTGGCGCTGATCCTCGGAAAAGGGGACAGATTTATTTTTCGGACTTCCTCCTAGGCCTGCCCTGACCTCGCAACTCTACCCGTTGCCCTTGAATTCTTTCTATTTCATCCACGAAGCGAGCGCTTCCGGTTAACTGCCCTCTCTGCAAGGCGGCACGGATTAGATTCATTTCACTTGATGATACGGCTTGGCGCATGAATTCTACGTAATGGATGCGACGACTTTCAGGTGTATCGCCAAGTGCGACGAAACAAGGGTCAGTGTCCAGCCAGTCACTATCGGTTCGATCTGTGACACGCATCCGATAACTCGACCAAGGGTAATCACCCGCCTCGGCGACCATACGGGCTCGAACCGGGTTCAACTCGATATAGCGGCAGCACGCAAGCAGGTACGCATCCGACTCGACCACACTTGATTTGTAGCGACTTTCCCACAAAGTCCCGGAGCGTCCTTCCAGACGGTTCCTGTAACGCGTCGCCCGTGCTGCCAATGCTTTCATCAGTTGCCCCAGCCCGCCCACCGACTCACCGGGCGCCAGCAGGAGATGTACATGATTCGTCATCAGGCAATAGGCGTAGACCTTGACCCCGAAGACATCTTTCAGCTCACGCAGATCAGAAATGTAACGCTGATAATCCTGCTCAGCGGCAAACACCACCTGCCGGTTGTGCCCTCGCTGCACCACATGATGTGGGGAGTTCAGCAACACGATGCGCCCCATCCTTGGCATAACAACCTCCTTCCGTTGAGGCTTTCAGCTTAGTCGACCAGAAGAAAAATAAATCTGTCCCCTTTTCTAAAGATCTTGCTCGCAAGGCGCTAGATATCTTCTCAGGCCTTATGGTTTTGGAATTCGGGCCCCTAGCCACATTAGGACAGCAAGCAATCCACCGATTTTAATCCCAATATCTATGGCTCTAGACAATTGTCCTCCCCAGTCAAAGGCGAACCCCTCACCCAGAGCCCATAAATAAACATTGACCCCTAGTGCTGCAAAAAAAACCATTCCAGCAAAACTTGAAACAAGCAACAATAGCAGCCGAACCAGAAGCAAAAGCCAGTTTTTAAATTCATTTCCCTTGCGCATTAGCTTCATGCTCTACGACCTTTCCAAGTACGCTGCCAGCTACAGCCCCAACAACATCCGCAACAGCTTTAGATGTTTTATCTTC
>NZ_AZSV01000171.1:0-2597 GCF_000582595.1 Pseudomonas sp. BAY1663 | reverse complement strand
TTGTTGCCGCCGACCGAAAACTGACCCAGTAAAGGCCCTTCTGCCGACTGAAAACTGACCCAGGTGTTCAATGGCTCCTGCTCAATTTTTGAGCAGGAGAACACAGGGTGATCAGTATGGAAATGATGGGGAAAATTCGGCGGATGTATTTCCGCGACGGGCTGTCGCTGCATGAGATAGCCAAGCGCACCGGACTGTCGCGCAACACCATCCGCAAATGGGTCAGGGCGCGGAGGCCAAGCAGCCGGTGTACCGGCGCCGCGCGGTCTTCAACAAGCTCACCCCTTTTCACACCTCGCTGGAGCAGGCGCTGAAGGCCGATTCGCTGCGTCCCAGGCAGCAGCGGCGCAGTGCCAAGGCGCTGCTGGCGCAGATCAAGGCCGAGGGTTACGACGGCGGCTACAGCCAGCTCACGGCCTTTATCCGTGCCTGGCGCGGCGAGCAGGGCAAGGCGTTGCACGCCTTCGTGCCGCTGAGCTTTGCGCTCGGCGAAGCATTCCAGTTTGACTGGAGTGAGGAAGGCCTGCTGATCGGCGGCATCTACCGGCGCGTTCAGGTGGCGCACCTAAAGCTGTGCGCCAGCCGTGCATTCTGGCTGGTGGCGTATCCCAGTCAGGGCCATGAGATGTTGTTCGACGCCCATACGCGCGCATTCGGTGCTCTGGGCGGTGTGCCACGGCGCGGCATCTACGACAACATGAAGACGGCCGTGGACAGGGTCAACAAGGGCAAGGGGCGCACGGTCAATGCCCGCTTTGCGGTGATGTGCGCGCATTACCTGTTCGACCCGGACTTCTGCAATGTCGCTTCGGGCTGGGAAAAGGGCATCGTCGAGAAGAATGTCCAGGACAGCCGGCGACGTATCTGGCTGGACGCCCAGGACGAGCAGTTTCACTCCTTCGAGGCGCTCAATGCCTGGCTGGGGCAGCGCTGCCGCGCGCTCTGGAGCGAGTTGTCGCACCCGCAATACGGCGGGCTGAGCGTGGCCGAGGTGCTGGAGTTGGAGCGGGCCGAACTGATGCCCATGCCCACGCCCTTCGACGGTTATGTCGAGCGTCCGGCGCGGGTCTCCAGTACCTGCCTGGTCAGTGTGGGGCGTAACCGTTACTCGGTGCCCTGTGAATACGCCGGCCAGTGGGTCAGCTGCCGCCTGTATCCGACACGGATCGACCTGGTGGCCGATGACGTACCGATCGCCAGTCATGTCCGCCTGCTGGATCGCAACCAGGTCAGCTATGACTGGCAGCACTACATCTCGCTGATCGAGCGCAAACCGGGCGCGCTGCGCAATGGCGCGCCCTTCGCCGATCTGCCAGCGCCGCTGCGCCAGCTCAAGCATGGCCTGCGGCGTCATGCCGGCGGTGACCGGGTCATGGCGCAAGTGCTGGCTGCCGTGCCGATCGCCGGGCTCGATGCCGTGTTGGTGGCGGTCGAACTGGTGCTGGAGAGCGGCAGTCTCAGCGCCGAACACATCCTCAATGTCGTGGCTCGCCTGACCGCGGCCGTGCCGCCGGTCGCCGTCGAAACTCACCTGTCGCTCCGGGAGGCGCCCGCCGCCAACACGGCGCGTTACGACCGCCTGCGTGGCCAGGCAGAGGAGACCGGCCATGCGTGATCTGCTGGCAGAACTCAAGGAGCTGCGCCTGCACGGCATGGCCAATGCCTGGGCGGAGCTGCTCGCGCAGGGTGAGTCGGCGACGGCCGCGTCCAAGTGGCTGCTCGAGCACCTCCTGCAACAGGAGCACGCGGATCGGGCCATCCGCTCGGTGAGTCACCAGATGAACATGGCCAAGTTGCCCATGCACCGTGACCTGGCCGGCTTCGACTTCAGCGCCTCCTGCGCGGATGCGCGTCTGATCAGGGAATTGGCCAGCCTGGACTTCACCGACAGTGCGCAGAACCTGGTGCTCATCGGCGGGCCCGGCACCGGCAAGACCCATCTGGCCACCGCCCTCGCCGTGTCCGGCATCACCCAGCACGGCAAGCGCGTGCGCTTCTACTCCACGGTCGACCTCGTCAACCTGCTGGAGCGCGAGAAGCACGAAGCAAGGCCGGGCGAATCACCCAGTCACTGCTGCGCATGGACTTGGTCATCCTCGATGAGCTGGGCTATCTGCCGTTCAGCCAGGCCGGCGGCGCGCTGCTGTTTCACCTGCTGTCCAAGCTGTACGAGCACACCAGCGTGGCGATCACCACCAACCTGAGCTTCGCCGAATGGTCGAGCGTGTTTGGCGACGCCAAGATGACCACCGCCCTGCTGGATCGGCTCACCCACCACTGCCACATCATCGAAACCGGCAACGAATCCTACCGCCTGCAACACAGCAGCCTGGCGGCTCAGGCCAAGATCAAGTCACGCGAACGAAAACGCAAGGGAGGTCAGGCGCTGGAGGAGGAGCCGTTTTGAGGGTGTGAAATCAGGCCAACCAGATCCCCGCATCTGGCTGGCCTGATGTCGGAATGTCGCGTCGTCGAAATACGAATGCGGACGGGCTCGGCTGGTAGACTTATCCACAATTGCTGAAGATGAAATCAGCAATCCGCCCTGGGTCAATTTTCAATCGGCAGGGTGGGTCAGTTTTCGGTCGGCGCCAACA
>NZ_AZSV01000170.1:0-2674 GCF_000582595.1 Pseudomonas sp. BAY1663 | reverse complement strand
CGCTCAGCGACGCGCTGAAGCAGGCGCTGCCGGACGAGGCGCGCACCCTGCACCGCCTGCTCGGCAGCCGCGGCGACAGCCCGAAGGTGCGCCACGACGCGGCCAATCCGCTGCCGCTGGACGTGCTGGTGGTGGACGAGGCGTCGATGGTCGACCTGGCGCTGATGGCCAAGCTGGTCACGGCCCTGCCGCCCAGGGCGCGGCTGATCCTGCTCGGCGACAAGGACCAGCTGGCGGCGGTGGAAGCCGGCGCGGTGTTCGCCGAGCTCTGCGAAGGACGCGGTTTCGATGCGCAGGCGGCGGCCGAGCTGCAGCGCCTGACCGGGCAGGCCGTGCCGGTGCAGGCGCCGCGCTCGCGCCTCGGCGACGCGGTGCTGCTGCTGACCCACAGCCACCGTTTCGCCGGCGACAGTGGCATCGGCGAACTGGCGCGGCGGATCAACGGCGGCGACGCCAGGGGCTGCGCGAGCCTGCTGCGCGAAGCGCGCGACGACCTCGCCTGGAACGCCGCACCCAACCCGGTGGCGCTGGTCGAGCGGCTGGAGCAGGGCTATGCGCCCTACCTGCAGGCGGCGCGGCAGGGCGAGCCGGAGGGGGCATTCGCGGCGTTCAATGGTTTTCGCGCGCTGACGGCGCAGCGCGAAGGCGCCTTCGGCGTCGGCGGCCTCAACGAGGCGCTGGAGGCGCGGCTCAAGCGCCGCCTCGGCGTGCCGGGCCGCGAGCGCTGGTATCCGGGGCGCGCGGTGATGGTACGGCAGAACGACTACGCCTGGGCCTGTTCAACGGCGATATCGGCCTGTGCCTGCAGACCGGGCAGGGCCTGCGGGTGTTCTTCGAGGGCGACGAAGGCTTTCGCGGCTTCGCCCCGGCGCGGCTGCCGAGCCATGACAGCGCCTTCGCCATGACCGTGCACAAGAGCCAGGGCTCGGAATTCGCCGAGGTGCTGCTGGCGCTGCCGGAGCAGCCGAGCCCGCTGCTGACCCGCGCGCTGTTCTACACCGGGATCACCCGCGCCAAGCGCAAGGTGGAGATCTGGGCATTGCCGGAACGCCTGCAGGAGGCCGTGGCCACCCGCGCCGAGCGGGCGGCGGGGTTGGCCGAGCTGCTGGCGTTGGCGGCGACAGAGCGTCCCGCCGATGCGCCGGAGGCAGGCGCTGAGCCGGTGGATCAGCTCAGTCTGTTCTAAGGAATGTGGTTGCTGGCTTGGGACAGGCCTGTGCAGGCAAATCGCTTGCCGAGCGTTCCGATCCCCGTTGGGCGGCCTGCCTCACCGATGTTCGAGCGGTCGGGCGTTCCGGGTAGGTTGGCGCTGAGCGCAGCGAAGCCCAACCGGGATCGGTACGAAGCTGTTGGGCTTCGTCGCTTCGCTCCTCAACCCAACCTACGGCGTCCGTTAGCCGTACACCCCAGGCACCATCATCGAAACGCCGATCGCTTCACCCCGTTTCCGTGAAGCGGTTGAACGTATCGCCCGACGAATTCTGTTCCGATGCGCTTTTGCCGCGAACCGACGGTAAAGGACAGGGAATGAAAAGCATATTCTTCGCGATCTGGGCGCTGCTCAGCCTGCTGCTGGGCGGCGTCGCGATCCTGGCGGCGCTGGCCGAGCCGGGGCTGAGCAGCGGCTTTTTCGTGCTGCTGACAGCCTATTACGCGTTCTGTTTCTTCCAGCTGATCCGCGCCTTCTACCAACCCTGGGGCTTGCTGGGCCCGCGGCGGCGTACCGGTTACTGGTTGTGCCTGCTGCTGCTGCCACTGGCGCTGTTGCCGCTGCACGCCGCCTACGAGATCTGGCAGCAAGGCGCCTATGTCGTCGAGGACACCGGGCGCATGCGCTTCAGCATCGCCGTGGTGCGCCAGGGCCTGGTCTGGCTGCAGGAACTGGTCGGCCATCTGGGCCCGATGCTGGTCATGCTGGCGCTCGGCGTGACCATCGCTGTCGGCCTGCTGCGGCTACTCAGGACCCAGGTGGTGCGCTGAAATCACCTCAGGCTCTCAGCCGTTGAGCAACGTCAACAGCAACGGCAGGCTCGCCGCGGCCAGCAGGGTCTGCAGGGTGATGATGCCGGCCATCAGGTGGCTGTCGCCGCCGAGCTGGCGGGTCAGCACGTAGCGGTCGGCGCCGTGGGCAGGGCGAAGAACAGCACGAGGATGGTGGTCTCCATCTCCGGCAGGCCGAGCAGGCGTGCCACCGCATAGGTCAGCGATGGCACCGCCACCAGACGCAGCGCGCTGTTCCAGCCCAGCGCCGGAACTTCCCCGCTCAGCTCTTGCGGCTTCAGCGCCGCGCCCACGCAGAGCAGGCCCAGCGGCAGGCTGGCGGCGGCCAGCAGGCCGAGCAGGCGATCGCTGCCGCCCGGCAGGCCGAGGCCGGAGAAATTGACCAGCGCGCCGGCCAGGCAGGCCAGGATCAATGGATTCTTCATGATCGGCAGCAGCAGTGAACGCACGCTGACGCCGCGTTCGGCGGTCAGCGCCCAGACCGACATGACGTTCACCGTCGGCACCATCAGCGCCAGCATCAGCGCCGCCAGCGCCAGGCCTTCCTTGCCGAACAGGCTGCCGACCGCGGCCAGCCCCAGGTAGGTATTGAAGCGCAGTGCGCCCTGGGTGAGCGCGCCGAAGCGCGCCGCCGGCCAGCCGCGCAGGCGCTTGAGGGCCAGCAGGCCGAGCC
>NZ_AZSV01000169.1:0-2722 GCF_000582595.1 Pseudomonas sp. BAY1663 | reverse complement strand
GGCGCGGCTGAAGCCGGCTGGCGTGCCGGGCTGCCAGAGGCGTGCGGCCGGGGGCAGGTGGCGGCAGTCGATCCGGCGTTTGCCCAGGCCACTGGCAAGGTGCCGCGATTCGTGGCTGCCATCGTGCAGCAGGCGGCCGATGAAGTCGGCATCGGGGCTGGCCGACAGGCCGAGGGCGGCGAGCGCCTCGCGGCCCGTCTCATCGAAGGCCAGCAGTTCGGCGAGTTGGTCGCCTTCGAGGTCGATCACCTCCAGGTGGTCGCCGGGCTCCAGCGCCACCACGGTCAATCCGCCAGGGGCGACGCGATGTCGCTCCAGGCCAGGTGCGCGGGCGAACAGCGCCGGCTCGTGCGGCCGGCTGATCACGGGTTGCTGCATGGATGGCTCCGCAAGGCTGGGGGATGCGGGGCGTACGGGGGCGCCCCGGTTTCTTGGTAGGAGCCAGCTTGCTGGCGATCCCCGGGATATTGCCGAGCGATCGCCGGCAAGCCGGCTCCTACGGGTTCGAGGCGTCAGCCCACCGCCTTGATGCCGGGCGTCGGGCTCTCGGCCAGGTAGGCTTCGAGCGAGTCGTCCAGCGCCTGCAGCCAGGGGGTGTGGTGCGGCGTGGCCAGGGTGCCGGTCATCAGCGAGCGGTGGCACTTGTCGCGGTAGCCCATGATGTCTTCGTACTTGTCGTGCTTCCAGTCGAGGAAGGTCTGGTTCACCGCGGCGATGTCGAAGCTCGGGTAGTCGGTGGCCTCGATCAGCTGGCGGATGTATTCGCCCTGGAACTCGAACATCTGCTGGGCGGTTTCCAGGGTTTCCTCTTCCTGCCGCCAGGCCAGGTCCTCGGCGCGCATATGGGCGCGGTCGGGCAGGGCGATACGGCCGAGGATCACGTCGCGGGCATACCAGGCCTGGGCGTCGAACATGTTGAAGCTGTACCACTGGTCCTGCATGCCGAGGTAGACCAGCCTGGGATTGTCCTCCCAGAACACGCCCTTGTAGAGGCTCAGCGGCCACAGGCGGTTGCCGGTCTTGAGTCGCAGTTCCTCGGCGAGGAACGGGAAGTGGTGCTTGTAGCCGGTGCACAGGACGATGGCGTCGACGTGCTTGCTGCTGCCGTCGGCGAAGAACGCGGTGCTGCCTTTCACGTGGCTGAGCAGCGGCTTCTCCTCCCAGTTCTCCGGCCACTGGTAGCCCATCGGTGCGCTGCGGTAGCAACTGGTGATCGAGCGGGCGCCGTATTTGTAGCACTGCGAGCCGATGTCCTCGGCCGAATAGCTGCTGCCCACCACCAGCACGTCCTTGCCCTTGAATTCCAGTGCGTCGCGAAAATCGTGGGCGTGCAGCACGCGCCCGGCGAAGCTCTCGAAGCCTTCGAAGTAGGGCACGTTCGGCGTGGAGAAATGGCCGCTGGCGACCACCACGTAGTCGAAGCGCTCGGTGCGGGTCAGGTCCTGGTCGTAGCTGTGCACGGTGACCTCGAACTGGCCGCTGGCCTCGTCGAAGACAACGCCGCGCACGGCGGTGTTGAACTGGATGTACTGGCGCACGCCGGCCTTTTCGACGCGGCCCTTGATGTAGTCCCAGAGCACCTCGCGCGGCGGGTAGGAGCCCATCGGCCGGCCGAAGTGCTCGTCGAAGGTGTAGTCGGCGAACTCCAGGCATTCCTTCGGCCCGTTCGACCAGAGGTAGCGGTACATGCTGCCGTGCACCGGCTCGCCGTGCTCGTCCAGGCCGGTGCGCCAGGTGTAGTTCCACATGCCGCCCCAGTCGCTCTGCTTCTCGTAGCAGACCAGTTCGGGCAGCGCCGCGCCCTTGGCCGCGGCGGACTGGAAGGCGCGCAGTTGGGCCAGCCCGCAGGGGCCGGCGCCGATGATGGCGATGCGTGGGGTCATTGTCGTTCTCCTGAAGTGTCGGCTGGACATCCGCCGGAAATGCCTTGGTGCAGCGAAGGTAATTCAGCGCGACCCGCCTGCAACTCTCCTCCTGTGCATATCCTCTTTGGGGTATCTCGCCTTGCGCAGGGCCTCGGAGCGGCACCGCGAGAAGGCGGCAAAGGCCCGTGCGGCCTCGTTCTGGTGCGTTTGCCGGGCGGCGGCGGCAACGATGACGATATTTCTCAGTGGGAAAAATAAATTCCTGATGGTGTTTCCCCGCTTTCCTGCCGCTTTCCTCGTGCAGGGCATGAAACTTGCTCCGCTGCGCATGACCCCGAGCCGCAACCGAGAGAGCCGATGCCGCCGCAGACAACCATGCGCAACGCCCTGGTGAACTGGCCATGGTCCTGGCCCTGGCTGCGTGGCCGTGATGCCGCATCCGGTGAACGGCTGCTGCGCGAGCTGCCCTTGCGGCTGCTGCGCCAACCGGGCAGCGACGAGCCGCTGCTGAAGCTGTTGGCGGCCCTGCAGCGCGAGTTGTGCGCACAACATGCATCGTTGCTGTTGCCGGGCGAAGGTGCAGCCGGCTGGCGACAGCTGGGCGCACTGGCGGGCTGTAGTGCGCAGGACGACTGTCCTTGGCGTGCCGACCCCACGCGGTTGCCTGTGGGCGGCGGATTGATGAACTGCGCCCGCTGTCTGCGTGCCGGGCGCCAGCGCCTGATCTGCGGGGTCGCCAGCGACGCCGGCGAGTCCGGTGCGTTGCTGGTGGATTTCCCGCGCCCGCCGCGCCAGGCCCAGCGCGATCGCTTGCGCGAGATCGGGCTGCTGCTCGGCGACACCTTGCAGACGCTGGC
>NZ_AZSV01000168.1:0-2789 GCF_000582595.1 Pseudomonas sp. BAY1663 | reverse complement strand
GTGCCGCGGCATCGATCCTGCTCGGCCTGCTGCTCGGCTATGCGCTGCCCGGCCAGCCGCCGGACAGCTCGCCCGACCATGACCTGCTCGCCGTCCTCGGCAGCGCCCCACCCGGCGCGCTCTGCGCGCGGCCCGAACTCTGTTACCTGAAGGTAAACCCGAAATGAGCAACACCACCCTGCGCAACGCCCTGGTCCTGTCCGTGCTGGTCAACCTCGGCGTGCTCGCCGGCCTCGGCTGGCAGAAACTCAGTCGCGACGGCCTGCCGATGCCCTCCGGCGCACCGACCGAGCTGTCGCGCGAGCTGCAACTGAGCGCCAGTCAGCTGCAGCGCTGGCACGATGCCGAAGCGCCGTTCCTGGCTTACCTGCGCGCCTCCAACGCCAGCCTCGGCGAACACCGCAACCGGCTGATCGAGGCGATCTTCGCCGAACAGGTGGACCGCACGGTGATCGACGCCGAACAGGCGAAGATCGCCGAGCTGCAGAACGAACAGCAGCGCCTGCTCATCGACCAGCTGCTGCAGGAGCGCGAAATCCTCGAACCGCAGCAGCGCGCGCGGCTCGCCCAGATGCTCACGCAGCAGTCGCTCGGCGCCGACAGCATCGAGCAACTGCACCGCAAATGACCGATGCGCGGCGCGATGGAACAAAACCGTCGCGCCTGCGTTAGAACATCAGGAGCCGCACTTCGCCGGCTCGCTCAATGGAGTTCTATCGATGATCCGCAAACCCCAGGCGCTCGCCCTCGCCATCATTCTCGCCGGCACCCTCGGCCATGCCGGCACCAGCCTCGCCGCCACCGGCCATGACCATGGCCACGGCGAAGGCGCATCGGCGCTGCAACTCGATGCCGGCATGCTCTGGGCCACCGACGCGCCGCTGCGCCAGGCAATGGGCACCATCAACGACGACATGCGCCAGGCGCTGCCGGCGATCCACGCGGACCGTCTGCCCGCCGCCCGCTACGGCGAGCTGGCCGAGACGGTGCGCGGCCAGGTCGCCTTCATGGTGGAGAACTGCAAGCTGAGCGCCGAGGCCGACGCGCAGCTGCACCTGATCATCGCCAAGTTGCTCGCCGGCGCCGACGCCATGAGCGGCGCCCCGGCAGGCCAGCGCGACGGCGCGGTGACCGTGGTCGGCGCGCTGGGCGACTACGTTATTTACTTCGCCGACGACAGCTTCAAGCCGCTGGAACACTGATCGACCGTCGAGCTCAACCCTTGTCCGGCCGCGCCGGCGTGGCCGTTTTCACCGCGAGCGGCACCTCGGCGGCCACCGCGTCCGGCTCGCCCTCGCCGCTGCGATCTCCGCTGGTATTGGCCAGCAAGCTGCCGGTAGCGGTCTGCAGGTAGGCCTGCAACTGGCGCAGCAACGCAGCCGAGCCGTCCCCATCCTCGATCCGCTGGGCCCGGGCGTCGGCGCCCAGCTCATAGCGATACAGGCGCGGCTCCTGATCCTTGGGCTGGACCAGGATCCGGTCGCCACGGATCATCGCCACGGTCTGGTCGCTGCCCGAGGGCTTGATGATGCCGAAGCCGGGGTCGCGCGCATCCAGCGCCAGCAGGTCGCGGCCCCAGCACTGGTGGCGCACTTCGCCGCCGAGCCGGCCCATGATGGTCGGCACCACGTCGACCTGGGTGCCGACCACCGCCCGGCGAGCGCCGAAGCGCTCGGTGATGCCCGGCGCGATCAACAGCAGTGGCACGTGGAAGCGGAACAGGTCCATCTCGGTCAGTTGTTCCGGCGCGCCGAAGCCATGGTCGCCGACCACCACGAACAGCGTGTCCTGGTACCAGGGTTGACGCCTGGCCTGCTCGAAGAAGCGCCCCAGTGCCCAGTCGGAGTAACGCATGGCGGTCAGGTGCGCATCCAGCGAGCCATGGCCGCTGACCGGCGGCACCGGCAGCGGCTCGGGCAGCGCATAGGGCGTATGGTTGGACAGCGTCTGCAGCAGCGCATAGAACGGCTCGCCCGCGGCCAGGCCGTCGAGCTCCTGCACGGCGCGGTCGAACATGTCCTGGTCGGAGACGCCCCAGGTCGGGTCGGCGACCACCGGGTCGCGGTAGTCGTTGCGCCCGACGAAGCGGGTCATGCCCTGGTTGCCGAAGAAGCCCAGCTGGTTGTCCCAGGCGAAATCGCCGTTGTAGACGTAGACATCGTTGAACGCCCGCGCGCCGAGCAGCTGTGGCAGGCCGGAGAAGCGGTGGCTGCCCTCCGGCGACTGCATCAGGTACTCGAAGCCCGGCAGGTTGGGAAAGCAGGCCATGCTGGCGAACATGCCTGGTGGGTGTGGGTGCCGTTGGCGAAGAAGCGCTCGAACAGCAGGCCCTCGCCGGCCAGGCGGTCGAAGTTCGGGGTGATGCCGTCGCGGCTACCCAGCGCGCCGACATAGCGCCCGGCGAAGCTCTCCATGAGGATCACCACCACATTGCGCACCGGCAGCCGGCCCGCCTCGGGCGCGCGGTAGTCGCGGCGCAGGGCGGCCAGCCCGCCGTCGACCAGTTGGTCGTTGCCGGTCAGCAGCAGCTCGCGGGTGATCGCCAGGGCCTGCTCTTCGGGCAGCGTGGCCTTCCAGACGTTGTCGCGGTGCGACGAATAGCGGTTCTTCGCCGCCTCGTAGAGGGTCAGCACCGGGTTCAGGCCGAGCTGGTTGACGAACACCGAGTCGCTGGTGAAGGCATCGCCCCAGCGCAGCGGCGGGCCTTGGCGCAGGGTGCCGCGGGCGGCCACCACGCTGATCAGCACCAGTGCCACGAGCGCGGCGCCGCGCCAGGGCCAGCCAGGCTG
>NZ_AZSV01000167.1:0-2942 GCF_000582595.1 Pseudomonas sp. BAY1663 | reverse complement strand
ATGTTCACCTACCGCCTGGGCGGCCACGCCTTCGGCGCCGGCTACCAGCAGGTCAACGGCGACACCGGCTTCGCCTACATCGCCGGCAGCGACAACTCGCTGGTCAACCTGGTGCAGATCAACGACTTCGGCAACGAGGACGAACGCTCCTGGCAGGTCCGCTACGACTACGACTTCGCCGCCCTGGGCATTCCCGGCCTGACCCTCATGACCCGCTACCTCTCCGGCGACAACGTCGACCGCGGCGCCGGCGCCAGCGAGGGCAAGACCTGGGAACGCAACACCGACATCGCCTACGTGTTCCAGAGCGGCCCGCTGAAGAACCTCGGCCTGAAACTGCGCAACGCCACCACCCGCAGCAACTTCGGCAGCGACCTGGACGAAAACCGCTTCATCGTCAGCTACAGCCTGCCGCTCTGGTAAGCGCAACGCAGCAGCACCTCCTCGTTGGACTTCGCCGGGCCTCGCGCCCGGCTTTTTTCTGCGGGGAAAGCCATCAGCTCAGAGTCTGCCCGATCAAAAGTGAATCGAGCCCAAACCAAAAGAGGTTAGCTTCGCTAATCGCTTTGATTTGCCTGGTGACTATACAGGAACTTGATCTGAGACATCTGCATTATTAAACCACTAATAGAGTCACATTATGCCAGGAAGTTTCACAGATCGAAGCTTTCAGATTTCCTTAAACCTCACCTGCGCCACAGGCATGATGATTAGGCTTTATTTTCTTTGGGAAGTGCTCTTTGGATTACTAAAGTTCTGTTTTTGTAAACTATTGACTCATCCATTCGCCAAATTGAATCAAGCACACCTGCTTCCTCGTATGTCAAAAAAGCATAGCCTTTAGTCTTATTCTTTGCATATCTTGGTATCTTAAGCTCCTTGATAGAGCCATATGATGAGAAAATTTCGTAAAGCTCGCTTGCTTGCGCATCGATAGGTAAATTGGCGATAAAAATCCTAGCATCATCCGACTCTGAAGCTAAGACAGCATCCTGCCGGGCCTGTGCTTTAATTTTTGATGAACACTCGACTTCTGAAGTTTTATCTAAACTTTCCGCAGCCTGCGCAGGGATTACTATTTTATAGCGAGGATATTCTTTAAATGGAATTTTCTCTCGCCTCGCGGCTCGCTTAGCAGCAAGTCGCTCTACAGCATTAACCAAAATTCCGCGTGTCAGTAGGGATTCGACCAGCTTTCGATAATCCTCAGTATCTACGATTCCTACAACCTCCCAAATATGCGCCGCTGAGAATACTCTTCCGTTTTGCCCCAAGAGTATTACTGATTTCATTGGGCGATCCAAGTCACAGCTATCAAACTGGCTTAACCAAAGCAGATCCTGAGGCGAGTACATTGCCCTATTGGTCAGTGTAATGCTAAAACTATCATGATTACTAACAAGTTCTGGCGGGGCTAGCTCATTCTTATGCATAAGGTCATAGATGCGCCGCATTCCCTCACCAAGCTCTCTCATATAACCTAACTCGCGCAGCACACGAGACACATGTGTATTTCTAGACTGATGAACGCCTCTCTGACTTATTATATCCTCAATCCTCATCGAGCTTAGAAGCGCGCCTGGATTTCTTATTTCCAGATGATCATCAAAATATATACTTCGATTCCTCTCCCCTCGTCGGAATAATCTCGATGAGCGATAGAGTTCAGTAAAGCCTCTCTGCAGGCAAGCTCAGGATAGATGGAGTTCTGCTCGAACCTAGCGTGCCGATCTATTTTCGTCTGCACCAAGTAGGGCCTCAGTGCCTCCCATGCAGAGTTAATTAGATTAAGAATATTACCTTTAACAATTTGATCATGAACAATATTATAATCTTCGCCAGTTTTTACTTCATGCCCCTCCACTTTCAATATACGTATTTGAAGTCTAGGGTGCCATTTGCTCGGGTCTTTTGCAAAAAGGAGTAGGGATGCACGGCGCAGTCGCAATTGAGTCAAACCATACTCACCCAACTCCAAGTATTGCAGGCACTTCTCTGCGGACATTCCCTTCAGAACCTGATCTGCGACAGTCCTGACGAGTTCAATATCAAGATCATCCGCTGAAACACCATCGACAAATACTCTATCGTACTCGCGAGACTGCTGCTCCTTTCTATCAAACTGAATGGCTTCCGCTGCAACAGGGACGGACTCTAAATCTCTGCGTTGCAGACAGCGCCCGTCTGAAGTGATATGTATATATTCAACACTTTTGGGTACGGAAAAATAAAGAATAGTTTTCCCGTCAATGTTGATCTTTCTCTTCCTAACCGGCGGCAGCGGGGTGCTTTGGTGGACTCGATTGAGGGGTGCAGCTTCAAGTATCTCATAGTCTTTATCACTGAAATCAGGGAGCCCCGACACCTCACCGTTGTCCTCTACGCCTACGAGAAGCTCACCACCATCAGCATTAGCAAATGCCACAAGCGTTTGAGCAATATTTGTAGCGATTTCTTTTGCTGGTCTTTTTTGTTTCTCGCTTGGCGGACCTTCTAGAGCGCTTTTAAACTCACGAAAGTGACTTTCGCCTAACTCAATGGCTGTCCGAGCTCTTTCTTCTAGTGCAATACCGCTCACGGATCCCTCCAGACACTTAATTTTCAATGAATTATTCAACTTTTCTGCTTTTTACTTCTTCAAGACTGGCCATATCAGCGGCAAAGCACATTATTTCACCATGCCCCTTGAACACCCCATATACAAGATAGCTGCTCGCGAGGATCCAATGAATAAGGAGTCTTCGCCTAGAAGAGAACTGCCGCAGCCGCCGCCTATCTCACCATTCCTATTCATTCATCCAGCTCCATAGGGGCGTACCAGCGCCTAGTTGCGTTCTGTGTCTATCCCGCGTTTGAATTGGCCAAGTTTCGGTTGGCCTTGTCGTAGTCGGGGTTCGTCTAGCCATTCTCTAGTAGCACTCCGCCACTAAGCAACCATTACC
>NZ_AZSV01000166.1:0-3095 GCF_000582595.1 Pseudomonas sp. BAY1663 | reverse complement strand
CACCGAGCAGCAGGTCGAGCCCGGCGTCGGCGACGATATGCGCGATGCGCTCGGCCGGGTAGTCCGGGTCCAGCGGCACGTAGGCGCAGCCGGCCTTCCACACCGCGAGCGCGGCAACGGCGAAGGCGTTCTCGCGCCGCGCCAGCACGCCGACCAGTGCCCCTGGCTGACAGCCTTCGGCCTGCAGCCAGTGCGCCAGGCGGTTGGCTCGCGCATCGAGTTCGGCGTAGCCGATGCCGCCGGCACCTTCATGCAGCGCCACGGCCTGCGGTTGTCGGCGTGCCCAAGCCTCGAACAGCGACAGCGGCGTCAGCCCACCCGGGTAGACCTTCGGCAGCGCCGCCAGCCGCTCGCCGGTGGCGCGCAGCAGTTCGTCGTCGAGCAGCGGCAATTGCCAGATGTCCTGCGCGGGGTCGGCGACCACCGCCTGCAGCAGCCGCAGCAAGCGGCTGGCGTAGCCTTCGACGGTGCCGCGCTCGAACAGCGCGGTGGCGTACAACCAGTCGATGCGCACCGAATCCATCAGTTCGGTGACCTTCACCGAGATATCGGTCTTGGCCGGCAGCGCCGGCGAGGTTTCCTCCACCGCATTGCAACCGGGGATCAGGTCGTTGAAATCCACCCGCGCCTGGTACACCAGCATGATCTGGAAGATCGGGTTGATCGCCGTGTGGCGGTCCATGCCCAGCGCCTCGCCGAGCGCCTCGAAGCGGTACAGCTGGTGGTCGAAGGCTTCCAGGTCGTCCTGCCGGCACTGGCGCAGGTAGTCGCTGAACGATTGCTGCTCGGGCAGTTGCGTGCGCAGCACCAGGGTGTTGACGAAGAAGCCCACCAGCGCCTCGATATCCGGGCGCTCGCGGTAGGCCAGCGGCGTGCCGATCACGATGTCGCGCTCGCCGCTGTGGCGCGCCAGCAGCAGGGCGAACAGCGCGTGCAGGCCAATGAACGGCGAGGCGCTGTGGCGCTGGCAGAGCTGCTTGAAGCGCGCCCACAGGGCGTTGTCGATGGTCGAGAACACCAGCGCGCCGCCGCTGGTCTGCTGCGCCGGGCGCGGCCGGTCCAGCGGCAGGCTGTGCACCTCGGGGATGCCGGCCAGGCGCTCGACCCAGAACGGCTTGTACTCGGCGTGGTAGTCGCGAAACAGCGGCGAGTTGAACCAGTGCGCGTAGTCGATGAAGGTCAGCGGCGGCTCGCCCCAGTCCAGCGGCTGGCGGTTCTGGTAGGCGAGGAAGGCGGTCTTGAGGTCGGCGAACATGTTCTTCACCGACCAGCCATCGGAAATGATGTGGTGCTGGTTGATCAGCAGTACGTGCTCGCGCGCATCCAGGCGCAGCAGGTGCACGCGGGTCAGCGCGCCGCTGGTGAGGTCGAACGGCCGCTCGATTTCCTCGCGCACCCGTTCGGCCACCCGCGCCTCGCGGGCCGCGGCCTCCAGCCCGGTGAAGTCTTCATGGACCAGGGCGAAGCCGCGATGGGCGACGATCTGCTGCTCGCCCTTGCCCTCGGCGTTGCGCACAAAGCGCGTGCGCAGGCTGGCGTGGCGCCGCACCAGGCGTCGAAGGCGAACGCCAGCGCGGCTACGTCCAGCTCGCCGTCGAGGCGGAAGAACACCGGCATGTTGTACAGGTGCGAATGCTCCTGGTACTGCTCGATGAACCACAGCCCGCTCTGCGACGAGGACAGCGGGCCAACCTCGGCGTGACGCGGCTCGATGGGCGCCTCGAACGCCTGCCGCGCCCGCAGACAGCGGACGATGGCGTCGCGATGGATGCGGATCAGCTGGCCCAGCTCGGGCGTCAGCGCCTCCTGGCTCGACTGCGAGACCAGCTGGCCCTGGGCGTTGAGCGCCAGGTATACGCCTTGCCCGGCGAGCTGCCGGAGCAGACCGATGATGTTGTCGTGCATCTGCTACCTCTCAGGCTGCCAGGGTGGCGCCGCCGTCGACGACGATGTCCTGCAGGGTGATATGGCTGGCCAGGTCCGAGGCGAGGAACAGCACGGTGTTGGCCACCTCGTCGGGCGTGGCAATCTTCTGCAGCGGGATGCCGAGCTTGAACTGCTCGGGCAAGCCGGCGATGGTCCGCGCACGGCCGCTGTCGTCGGCCCACATGCCGCGCTGCATGGCGGTATCGGTGGAACCTGGCGACACCAGGTTGCAGCGCACACCGCAGCTCGCCAGCTCCAGCCCGGCGGTGCGGATCAGGCTGGTCAGCGCCGCCTTGGACGCCGCGTAGGCGGCCATCTGCATGCGCGGCACCCGCGTCGCATTGCTGCTCACCGCCACCACCGCACCGCGGCCTTGCGCGCGGAAACGCGGCAGCAGCTCGCGCAGCAGGTAGAACGGCCCGCAGACGTTGACCTGCAACGAGTCGTCCCAGTCGGCCAGGCTCAGTTCCTCGATCGCGCCCAGGCGCAGGATGCCGGCGACGCTGGCGAACACGTCGATGCCCTGCCCCGGCGCCAGCAGCTCGGCGCAGGCCCGGCGCACGGCCACGGCATCGGCCACATCCAGCGCATAGGTGCGGTAGCCGTAGTCACAGTCCGGGAAGGCCCGGTCCAGCCCGACCACCTCGCCGCCAAGCCGGGCGAAGCCCTCGGCCACCGCGCGGCCAATGCCCTGGCCGGCGCCGGTGACCCAGATGCGCCGCCCGTGAAAATCCATCTGCTGTGTCATCCGCATCTCCTCACCAGACCGTTTCCACCTGCGCTTGCCCCTGCCGCAGGCGGCTTTCGAGGAAGCGGCAGAAGTCCGCCAGACAGGGGTTGTCGAACACATCCGAGACCTTCACCGCGGTGCCGAACTCGGCGGCCAGGCGGTTGACGATCTGGATGGTCTGCAACGACTGGCCGCCGAGTTCGAAGAAGTTGTCCTGCGCCTGGATGCCGCCGACGCCGAGGATCTGCTGCCAGATGGCGCTGACCCGCTGCTGGGTGGCATCGTCCAGCGCCCGCGTGGTCGCGCCCTGCAGGTACTCGGCCTGCAGGCGCTTGCGGTCGAGCTTGTTGCTGCCGGTGCGCGGCAGGGCGCGGTAGTGGCGGTAATCGGTCGGCACCATCGCCGCCGGCAGCACCTGGCCCAGTGCGCGGCGGATCGT
>NZ_AZSV01000165.1:0-3201 GCF_000582595.1 Pseudomonas sp. BAY1663 | reverse complement strand
CTTTTCTTTAGCCATCGAGACCGTCTCCCATCGTTGAATTGAGCTAGTCACGCCACCATTAAAACAAAGGCAGATATTCACATATCTGCCTTTGTGGTTTGGAGCTCATGAGCGGATTTGAACCGCTGACCTCACCCTTACCAAGGGTGTGCTCTACCAACTGAGCTACATGAGCGAAGCTTTTACCGTAACCCTCAAAGCTGGAGCGGGTAGCGGGAATCGAACCCGCATCATCAGCTTGGAAGGCTGAGGTTCTACCACTAAACTATACCCGCGAACGCCGAAGCCTACGCTTGAATCTGGTGGAGGGGGAAGGATTCGAACCTTCGAAGTCTATGACGTCAGATTTACAGTCTGATCCCTTTGGCCGCTCGGGAACCCCTCCAAAGTGAGGCGGCATTTTCATCACTTGCCACCCTGCTGTCAAGCATTTTCTCATATAAATCTTGAGGTTAGCTTCCATGACAGCGGCTACGACAGCGGAACAACAGACCCTAGCTGCGAAGCGGGCGCCATTCTATTCAAACTATTCCGAAGTTGCAACGCTTGTGCAGGACATCTGCCGATGCTGTAGCGCCGGCATATCCTTAATCAGCCCTTCCAGGATCGTGTCGTCGACGAGATGACGGCTGGCAGCGGAAATACGGACCCAATACTTGCGATGCACCCGAGGCAGCTCACGGACCAGGGCAGCATAATCCACCTCCCGCAGACGAGCCACGACCCCCTCCGCCGAATCCTTGCGCGAAAAGATTCCGAGTGAAATACCGTTGGCCAAGTCACCGACCGTGATGATGTAACTGTCTATATTCCTGCTCTGCAGCTCTCGCAGCTGACGCAGAGAGGCCGATCTGGAAGCCAGCGGAGGCAGATACACCCAATAATCCACCCCGCCAGCCATATCCACGAACTGGACACTGGATTGCACGTCCAGGCTCAACAGCCGTTGCTCCAATGAATTGGCCAGCTGCTCATCATCGAACCCACCCAAGAACAGACACGCACTATCGGATTCGCCAGGCACCACCTGCTCACGTCGCTTTGGGGAAGGCGACTCGCTGATCAGGGTAATGTTCTGCTGGGGCCTGTTATAGGCGTCGAGTGGCGCTACCTCCTTTATCCTCAGAGGCGCTTGGTACTGGTGTTGTAGAAAGAAAAAGACATTCAACAGCATCAGCAGGAGAAAAAACCAACGCATGCAAGCTTCGACCTTGTCTATGGGCTAGGGGCAGGCGATGGCCAAGCCGCGGAATACGAGATCAGGCACGCAGCGTATGCCCTCAATGCCTGCAATCAGAGCGACATCGCCGCCCGTGGCATATACCACGAAGTCACTCCCCAGATAATCGCCGGCCTGCAGGATCTGCGACTCGACAAAACTGCGCAACATCAGCAAGCAGCCCCGCTCAACCGCCTCGGCTGTCGAGCGGCCCGGCCGAGCCTCATCCCGAAGCGCCCGAGCGGACTCAACGTCATACCGAATACGCCGCGTATGAGCATGCAACTGATGCCGAAGCAATGACATACCCGGGCAAATGTAGCCGCCCAGGTGAACCCCCTCCGAGTTGACCAAATCAACGGTCACGGCCGTTCCAAGATCGATTACGAGCATCGCGCGCGCCCCTAACTCGAAGGCGCCCACGATTGCCAACCAACGATCCATGCCCAAGCGCTCGTGATCGAGGTAGCCATTAACCACACCGCCGAGCCGCCTCGCCGGCATTGCCCGCAGCACCTCGACGCCCAACGTTTCGGCCAGACGCGAACAAACGTCCGCGGTCTCGTCATCGCTACGGACGCTAACCAGTCTCGCACGCGAGACATGCAACTCAGGCAGCTCCGCAAGCTGGGCGATCAGCTCGACCAGCGAAACCGCCACGCCCTCCATCAATACGACATCGACCGAAGGATCGAATACACGCCACTTGATCAGGCTGTTACCGCAATCCAACTCAAGAATCATGGATCCAACCTCAAGCTGAGCTCCCCACCACTAAACGAATGTTCGCAGCCATTGATCGACAACCTGAGAGCCCCCTGCTGATCGACCCCGAGCACAATCCCAGAGAAATCTTGAGCGCCGGTGCTGAGGGTGCATTTGCACCCCTGCCAGATATGGCTGGCCTCCCATTCGGCCTGCAAAGCTGGAAATCCGAGCGCCATATGACGCTTCAAGTAGCCCTGCAGCGAGTCGCTCAGCGCAAGCACGAGATCATTCCGATCTACCATGCCTCCAGTCTGAGCCCTTACGGAGGTCCATGGCTGGTCGATTCCACTATCGGCCATGAGCATGTTGACGTTGATGCCTATGCCTATGACGACATGGCACACATCCGCCGGATCCCCCGTCAACTCCAAGAGGATCCCAGCGATCTTTCGGCCATCGGCATATACATCGTTTGGCCACTTCAGCCCCGCCCGTTCAACGCCAAGAAGACGCAGTGTCTGCATGACCGCCAGCCCCACGACCAGACTCATGCCCGATAACTGCTGCGCCCCTCCAACAACCTTGAGAGCCAAGCTGTAATAGAGATTCTGCCCGACAGGACTGACCCATTTACGGCCGCGCCGTCCCCGCCCATCAGTCTGAGCCTCAGCCAGAACGAGAAAGGGAGCGGATACTTGCTCCTGCAGCAGACGGAGCGCCTCGGCATTGGTGGAGTCGATAGTACTGCGCAGGTACAGCGACCATCCCAGCCGGCGCAAGTGAGGCTCGAGCTTTTCATGATCGAGCAGGGAAAGCGACTCAGCCAGGCGATAACCTCGCCCCGGCACTTTGTAAAGCCTCAAGCCGGTTTCGCTCTCTACACGCTGCAAGTGCTTCCAGACGGAGCTGCGACTCACACCGAGCTTTTCCCCCAACTCCTGCCCCGAATGAAAGCGCCCATCCTGGAGCAATCTCAACAGCCTATTCATGTCACACCCCAACTAACGAGGCTCGCATGATAGCGACGCCGACCGTAAGTGCCTAGGAAGCCGGATCGTACGCAAAAGCAAACCCCCGACCCGCTAACGCGGATCGGGGGTTTGGGATAGGTGCTTGACGATGACCTACTCTCACATGGGGAGACCCCACACTACCATCGGCGATGCGTCGTTTCACTGCTGAGTTCGGGATGGGATCAGGTGGTTCCAACGCTCTATGGTCGTCAAGCAATTCGGTTGGGAAGTCGGCATTCAGTCGCCTTCCCGTATTGGGTA
>NZ_AZSV01000164.1:0-3247 GCF_000582595.1 Pseudomonas sp. BAY1663 | reverse complement strand
GGACCAAAGGCAGCAGGCCCCACCGAACCCAGTGGGAGGCGCGCCCTCGCGGCGATGCGGGCCGCAGGCCTGCCGGGTAAGCCGCTACTCAGGCAGTGGCGGCCTTGCCCATTTCCTGCAGCTTGGCATTCATTCGCTGTTCCCCTGGCAACAGGCTGGCAACCGAGGGGCGTGCGAGGATGCGCTGGTAGTGGGCTGCCAGCGCGGGCCAGCGCCGAGCGTCGAGCTGCTCGCCGCCGTGTGCCATGTTGATCAGCTGGGAGGTGATGGCGATGTCCGCCATGGACAGCTCATCGCCGACGAAGTATTCCTGTTGCCCCAGTTGTGCTTCGAGGTAATCGAAGTGCGCCGGCAATTTCTCTTCCAGCGCTGCGCGCACGGCTTCTTCGTTGCAGGGGTGGCCCGCGGAAGGCTTGAGGATGCGATTGCGGAAGATGGTGAAGGTGGTCAGCGGCGCCAGCTCGTAGTCCGCGTATTTTTCCAGCCAGCGGACGCGTCCGCGCTGCCGCGCTTCTTCGGCATAGAGGGCCGGCGTTTCGGCATAGGCTTCTTCGAGGTACTGGCAGATCACGCTGGAGTCGGCGAGGGTGCAATCATCGTCCTTGAACGCCGGGATGCGGCCGAGCGGGTTCAATTGCAGGTACCACTCCGGTGGCGTGAAGGGCATGACGGTTTCGAGTTGATACTCAAGGCCTTTCTCGAGCAGGCACAGGCGCACCTTGCGCACGAAAGGGGAAAGGGGCACGCCATAAACGGTCAGGCTCATTGTTGTTCTCCGCCGGGACAGTTGGTTGCAGCCGGAGCCGGATGGCCCCGGTATCGTCACGTCAGTAGACGTTCTTCTTCTTCCACAAGTCTTCGTCGTCGAAGGCTTTCATGCCTTCGGTCAGCTCGCTGGGTTCTTCGACCTGCGGCCGCTCGTTTTTCAGCACCAGGCTGTTGGCATGATCCAGCAGGGCCTGGAGCTGCTTCAACTGCGCCTGGTAGTTGGCGGGCGCAGCCTGTTTGCGGATGTGCTGGATGCCGCGCTCGAAGGCCAGGCGCGCACGTTGTGGCAGGTTCTGCTGCAATGCCTGCCTGCCCAGGCTGGTGAAGAACTCGATATGCAGTATCGCCAGCATGCGCTGGATGTCCTGGAGCCAGCGCTTGGCCTCGGCTTGTTGCAGCTGACCGTCCTTGGTGGCGCGAACGATCTGCGTATGCAGATCCTCCAGCATGAAGCGGGCTTCCTTGGCCTGCGCTTCGGTAAGGATCTGGCGTGGCGGGTTGCGCACCTCGATCGCTTCGCCTTTGGCCAGCTCGGTGCGCAAGGCGTGGATGCGCGCTGCCAATTTGTCGTTGCCCTTGTCGAGCGGCAGCAGACGTTCGCTCAGGTTCAGTTCGAGCCCGGTGAGCAACAGCTTGAGGGCGGGAGTCATCATCTGGCCGGGAAGGCCGTCCGACAGCTCGGCACAGCGTCGGCAGCGGTCATTGAGATCCGCACGCCGGCGGGCCTTTTCCAGGTTGTTCTTTTCGACGATCTGGATGGTGTAGACGATGATGACCAGGAGGAACACACCGGCCAGGATCAATCCTGTGATCATAAGTGGAGACACTCACTGTACCTCTCGAGCCGCTGGTTTTTGGCCTGAGTGTAGTGGCTCGACAGTTCGACCGATAGCTCTGCCCGCCGCCGGCGAGCGCGTGCAAAACTTTTTTCGAATCAATGCTTGACGGCTCCCGAAGGCCTCCATAGAATGCGCGCCACTTGCAGCGTGAAGCACAAAGCGAAACGCTGGAAGCCGGAAGAAAGCTGTAGTTTCCGGGCAGCGTCCCCTTCGTCTAGTGGCCTAGGACACCGCCCTTTCACGGCGGTAACAGGGGTTCGAGTCCCCTAGGGGACGCCAATATTTGCGGGAATAGCTCAGTTGGTAGAGCACGACCTTGCCAAGGTCGGGGTCGCGAGTTCGAGTCTCGTTTCCCGCTCCAAATGTCGGTTTGCAGACCTTTATCGAGGTTTGCGAATCATCGAAAAAAGGACCGAAAGGTCCTTTTTTCGTTTTTCCTTATTTGATTTGCTTCCCCCGTTCCCGACAGCCCTACTACCTGCCATCGTCTGCGGCCTCGTGTTCGTTTTCCACGATATGGCTGAAGAGTCGCCGTCTCCTTCAGGAAAACGCATTCTATCGGACGCGTCCCTTGCCGCTCAGGGGGCGATTTTCCGCTTCACGGCGCCGGCCAGCGAAGGGGGAAGGTTGGGCAGGGCGCGCAGCAGCCAGGGCAGCAGCCTGCGCTTGGTGGCGTTCAGGGCCTCTGGAACCAGCGCCTCGATCAGGTGCGGACCCGGGTTGGCCAGGGCGTATTCCATGGCCTGCAGCAATTCCTCGGCAGTCTCCACGCGCACGGCGTGAACGCCCATGCCCTGGGCCAGGCGGGAAAAATTCAACACCGGATCGCTGAGATCCAGCTGTGACCTGGCCTTCGGCCCGGCCTCTTCGGCCCCGACCCGCTCCAGCTCGACATTGAGCACCGAGTAGGACGCGTTGTTGAAGATGATCGAGGTGACATCGAGCCGCTCCCGAGCCATGGTCCAGAGCGCCTGGAAGGTGTACATCGCGGAACCGTCGCCGATCAGTGCCAGCACCGGGCGATCGGGGCAAGCGATGGCCGCGCCGACGGCGTTGGGCAGCCCTTGGCCGATGGCGCCGCCGGTCAGGGTGAGCAGGTCGTGCCTCGGGGCGCCGGCGGTCAGGGCCGAGAGCATCAGCCCCGAGGTGATGGCTTCGTCGATCAGAATCGCATTTTCCGGCAGCAGATGGCCCACGGCCTTGCACACCTTGGCGGCCGTGAGCTTGCCGCGCGGGCGGTTGGGACGTAGGGCCGGTTGCAACAGGGGCTGGGCCTGCTCCGCGCCGAGCGCGGCGCAGAGCTTTTCCAGGCTGGCGGTGGTGTCCTCGGCCGGGCTGGCGAGGACGTGCAGGTTGCAGCCGTCGGGCACCAGGTCGCTCCGCTTGCCCGGATAGGCGAAGAAGGACACCGGCGCCTTGGCGTCCACCAGGATCAATTCCTCGATTTGCCCCAGCTGCACTCCGGCCATTTCCGCCATGTAGGCGATGCGCTCGACCGCTGGCAGGCCGGCCCCGCGTTGCAGGCGGGTGGGGAAGACCTCGGCCAGCAGCCTGACGCCGCAATGCGCCGCGATACGCGCGGCGGCCAGCAGGTCTGCTTCGCGCAGCGCGCGCCCGCCCAGCAGGAGCGCGGTCTTGCG
>NZ_AZSV01000163.1:0-3312 GCF_000582595.1 Pseudomonas sp. BAY1663 | reverse complement strand
ACGAACACCGCCCCGGGCAGGCCCATCAGCAGCCAGCCGCTCATGTCCGAGGCGCCGGCCGACAGTGCGGTGACGAAGCTGCCGAGGCTGCGCCCGCCAAGGATGTAGTCGGAGAAGTTCTTGGTGGCGCGGTAGGCGATGAAACCGATCAGGATCATCGCCGCGATGTAGACCACGAAGGTGATCAGAGTGGGGTGCTGACGTTCATGGGACTTGTTTTCCTTGTGTGTCCTGACGCTCCGCCACCCGGATCGGCAGCAACCGAAGTCGCACGACACCGGCAGCGAAACAGTCGAGGGCCGCAAGGATAGCGCGTCACTCACTTGCGTGCGCGTGACCGTCAGGTTCTCCAGCCCCGTCCACGTCGCCGCACCTGACGAAAAAGGGCCGGCAACCCGTGCCAGCCCTTTTTACGCGACCGCTGCGCGATCAGAACGCCAGGCGTACGCCCACGGTCAGGTTGCGCCCGGGCAGCAGCACTTCGTCCTTGATGAAGGAGGTGTGCTGACGGGCCTTCTCGTCCAGCAGGTTGTTGGCCTTGAGGTAGAGCAGGTAGTCGGTCTGGTTCAACGCACCGCTGTAGCCCAGGCTGGCGCCGAGCATGTTGTAGCCGCCGGTCTCGGTCTCGTAGTCGGCCAGCTCGTCCTGGCGCTGCACGCGATAGAACTCCAGCTGGCCGTTTAGCGCCGGGGTGAAGCTCTGGTCCAGGCGCACGCCGAGGCGGTCGGCCGGAATACGCGGCAGGTCGCCGCCACCATCGCGCAGTTTGCCGCGCACATGGTCGCCAAACAGGGTGAAGGCGGTGGCGTCGGTGGCCTGGAAGCGCACCTCCCCTTCGGCACCGGTGAGCACGGCATCCTGCTGGCGGTATTCGATTTCGCGATAGCCGCCGCCGATGTCGTGGCCGCTGTCGGCGGCATAGATGAAGTCGTTCACCTCGTTGCGGAAGACACTGAGGCTGAAGGTGGTGCGCCCGGCGAACTTACGCAGGGTGAACTCGGCGTTGTGCGAGGTTTCCTCTTCGAGATCGACATTGCCCAGCTCGACGGTGCGGGTCGCCGCGTGCGGGCCATTGGCATACAGTTCCTCGGCACTGGGCAGGCGCTGCGAGCGGGTCAGCGAGAAGCCCAGCGAGTACTGCGGAGCGAAGGTCCAGACCGCGCCGGCGGAGACCGAGGTGCCGCTGTGATCGGTGTCCGGACGGCCATCGGCATCGATGTCCTGCCATTCGTGGCGCAAGCCGAGCTCGTAGCGCCAGGCGCCGGCAGTGTATTCCTCGAGCAGGAAAAGCCCGTGGTTGCGCGTCAGCGTGGGCGGCACGTAGGCCTCCTCGCCAAGGGCCTCGAAGTCGCGGCGCAGGGTCTGCGCGCCGAGTACGCCGCGCCAGCCGAGCAGCGGCCGATGGGTCAGCTCCAGGCGTGCATCGGTGGCGTCGTTGTCGAAGCGGGTGCCGACTTCGCCGCCCTCGATCTCTTCGTGCCGGTAGTCGCTGTGGCCGACGCGCAGACGCGCCAGTTCGAAGCCCGGTAGCGGATCACTCAGTTCGCCACGCAAGTCCCAGCGCTTCTGGCGCATGTCGATGTAAGGAACGCTGCCGTGCTCGTCGTGAGCATGATCGTGGTCGTCATCATCGTCGTCGTGGCCACCGCAATGCCAGTCGCTGCCATGGGTGTGGCAATCGGCGTGCTCATGGGCCAGCAGCCCGTAGCGGTTGTTCTGCTCGCCATAGGCCATGCCGATGTAGCCGCGTTCGCCGATGAAGCTGGCACCCAGGGTGAAGCTGTCGGTGTCGTTGTAGGAACCGGCCTGCTTGTCCGGCGAACCCGGTATCTCGTACTCGTCGGCCTGGCGCTTGGTGCCCTCGGCGCGCACGGCGAAGTTGCCGCTACCGGCGGTGATACCGAACACGCCGGCACTTTCGTTGGCCACGCTGTTGGCACGCAGCTCCAGCTCACCCTCGTAGCCCTTTTCCGGGACGTAGGTGGGAATCTTCTTGTCGATCACGTTGACCACGCCGCCGATGGCGCCGCCGCCGTATAGCAGCGTCGCCGGGCCCTTGAGCACCTCGATGCGCTCGGCCAGCAGTGGCTCGCTGGTGACCGCATGGTCGGGGCTGATGGTGGACGCATCGAGCAATTCCACACCGTCGCTCAGCACCTTGACCCGCGCACCGTCCAGGCCGCGGATGACCGGCCGCGCCGCCCCCGCACCGAAACTGCTGGAGCGCACGCCGGGCAGGCTTTCCAGGGTCTCGCCCAGGGTCGCCTCGCGGCGCAGCACCAGTTCGTCGTTCTCCATGACCGCCACCGGCGTGGTCATCTCGTTGCTCTGCTTGGCCAGGCCGCTGGCGCTGACCACCACCGGTTCGAGTTCGACCGGATCGGCGGCCCAGGCGGCCGGGACCAGGGCCAGGCTGATCGCCCAGGCCAGGGGGTGACGCTTCAGTTTCATGTGACTCTCCAGGCTGTGGTGGCTGCCTTCCGAGGCAACCGAAGGATGGCTCTATGCCGAGCCTCTGGCCGAGGTTCGGGTTCTCGGGGCAGGAATCTATCATGTTATATCATAACAATTAAGTTCATTTTTCCCCCCAGCACACAACCCAATGCCCGCGCCCATGGTCGGAATGAAGAGATCGCATGAAACGACGCGGCTTTTCGGCCGTCCCAGGAGGCACACCATGAACGTTCAGATCGATACCACCACCGGCACCTGCAGCGTCGTCATCGACGGCACCACGCACCACAGTGCGCTCGGGGATGTACGCATCAGTACCGATCCGCAGGCGCGCATGTCGGTGTTGCACATCGATGGCACCAGCGTTCATGTCCCGGAAGACGAGGCCGAGCATCTGATCGCCGCCGGCGCGGTGGACGACCGCACCAACCTGATTGCCGATGAGTGACGCCCTGCCTCCGGGAAAGCGCGGGCATGGAAAGCAAAAACCCCGGATCGACCGGGGTTTCGCGTGAAGCAGCTGGCGCGAGAGTCGCCGCCATAGGGTGCCTCAACTCAGCATGGGACGGCGTCTGAAGCCGCGCTCGATCGTAGGAGCCTGGGGGGACGCCGAGTCCTTGCCGGCGATCACCGCTGCGGTTCGCCCGCAAGTGGGCTCCTACGAGGGTGCATAAAGGGGAGTCCCCCTTCATGCCCACGAGGCCGGGGGCTCAGCCGGCGTGGTAATCGGCGTCGGCCTCTTCGAAGCGCTTGACGATGCTCGCTGCCGGCTCGGCGCCCAGCTTGCTCACCACCACGATGGCCAGGCTGGCGAGGATGAAGCCCGGATGATCTCGTACAGCCCCAGGCCGATGAGCT
>NZ_AZSV01000162.1:0-3373 GCF_000582595.1 Pseudomonas sp. BAY1663 | reverse complement strand
CGTTCTGGGCGCTCTGGTACCTGCTCGGCATGCTGCTGCCCAGCGCCCTCGGCGCGCTGCTCGGGCCGCGCCTGCTGCGCTGGTGAGGCGCGGCCGGCAGCACGCTGCGCGCGGCTTCGGCATAATCGACGGCCCGCCCGCGGAGCAGCAAAAGCCATGCAGATCGACGAAGAACTGACCCTGAAGAAGCTGGAAGTGTTTCTGGCCTTCATGCGCAGCGGCAACCTGGGCAAGGCGGCGGTGGAGCTGAACACCAGCAACGTCAGCGTGCACCGCGCCATCCACTCGCTGGAAAGCGCCCTGCGCTGCCCGCTGTTCAAGCATGAGGGGCGCAACCTGATCCCGCTGGAAAGCGCCTACGTGCTCGAGGAGCGCGCCCAGCAACTGGTCAAGGACGTGCTCGAGACGGTGCGCCAGACCCGCGAGGCGGCCGGCTTCTCGGCCGAGCGCTTCAAGCTCGGCGCGCTCTATTCGTTGACGGTGAAGACCGTGCCGCAGTTGATCATGGGCCTGAAGCTGCGCCGCAGCGAGCTCAACATCGACCTGATCCTCGGCTCCAACGTCGACCTGCTCTACAAGCTGAAGAACATGGAGCTGGATGCGATCCTGGTGTCGCTCAACGAGAGCGTCGCCGATTCGGACTGCGAGCAGGTGCCGCTGTTCTCCGACGACATCTTCCTCGCCGCGCCGGCCGACTCGCCCTTCGCCGAGCAATCCGAAGTCGACCTCAGCGACCTGCGCGACGCCACCTTCATCACCCTGTCGCAGGGTTTCGCCACTCACCAGGACGGCAACCGGGTATTCCAGCTCGCGGGGTTCGAACCGAAGGTGGCGATGCAGGTGAACGACATCTTCACCCTGCTCAGCATGGTCAATTCCGGGGTCGGCTACGCCTTGCTGCCGGGGCGCGTGGGGATGGTCTACGAATCACGCGTGCGGTTGATCCCGCTGCAAGCGCGCTACCACCTGCAGCAGCATATCGGCGTGGTGTTCCTCAAGGCCAAGGAGCGCGATCCCAACCTGCTGGCGCTGCTCGCCGAGTGCCGCATGTACAGCCTGAAGTACCCGAGCTGAAGCGGCGCAGATTGGCTGGGCTCGCGGTAGGTTGGCGCTGAGCGCAGCGAAGCCCAACAGGGGGCACAACGTGTTGGGCTTCGTCGCTGCGCTCCTCAACCCAACCTACGCGCCTGAAGCGGCGTAGGGTGGAAAACCCGCGAAGCGGTTTTCCACGCGTCGGCGTGGGGCCACTCGGGCCGGGATGGTCGCCACCGCAGCCGGTGGAAGAGGCTTCGCCGTCTTCCACCCTACGCGCATGTCCAGCTAGGCGACGACCGGCTGCCCGCCCGCTACCGGCGCCGGGCGGCCGAGGCTCTGCGTCACCACATCGCCGATCATGTCCGCGGTGATTGCGCTCAGCGTCCAGCCAGGTGGCCATGGCCGGTGTTGTAGAACACGCACGGCGATTTGCCGCGGCCGACACGGGGCATCATGTTCGGCAGCATCGGCCGCAGACCCGCCCAGGGCACCACGCTGCGGGTATTGACGCCGGGAAAGCACTGGTTGACCCAATCCACCAGCGGGCGGATGCGATCGGCACGGATGTCGCGGTTGTAGCCATTGAACTCGGCGGTGCCGGCGACGCGGAAGCGGTCGTCGCCCAGGCGGCTGCTGACCAGCTTGGTCTCGTCGTCGAGCAGGCTGACGGTCGGCGCCGAGGCACGGCTGGGCTCGTCGTTCAGGTTGACGGTGATCGAGTAGCCCTTGACCGGGTAGATGTTCACCCGGTCGCCCAGCTGGGCTGCCAGTGCACGGCTGGCGGTGCCGGCGCAGACCACCAGGCCGTCGAATTCCAGCCGCTCGTCACCCTCGCTGCCGGCCAGCACCACGCTGGCGCCCTTGCCGTCGCTGGCCACGGATTTCACCTCGACGCCGTAGCGACAGCGCACGCCGAGCCGTTCGATGGCGGTGGCCAGCCCATGGGTGAACTTGTGGATGTCGCCGGTGGAATCGCATTCGGTGTAGTAGCCGCCGTAGTAGCTGCCAGCCAGCGTTGGCTCGATGGCGCGCATCTCCTCGGGCGTCACGCTGCGCCGCGGCAGGCCGCCTTCGGCGAGCAGGCGCGAGACTTCAGCGGCATGCTCGAAGCCGGCCTTGTCGCGGTAGATGTGCAGGATGCCCTTCTTCTTCAGGTCGAAATCGACGCCTTCGGCTTCGGCCCAGGCGAACAGATGCTCGCGCGCGGCGATGGCCAGCCGAGCGGTCTCGACGGTGTTCTGGCGGTAGTTGGGGATCGAGCCGATGAACTCGGCGAACCAGGACAGCTTGTGCCAGCTGGGCTTGGGATTGACCAACAGCGGCGCGTCGCTCTTGAGCATCCACTTGAGACCCTTGACGATGGTCGACCAGTGGTTCCACACCTCGGCATTGGAGGCCGACAGCTGGCCACCGTTGGCGAACGAGGTCTCCATCGCCGCGTAGCGGTGCTTTTCCAGCAGGGTGACGGCGAAGCCGCGCTTGGCCAGGGCATAGGCGGTGGTGACGCCGGTGATGCCGCCACCGATGACTGCGATTGTTTTCATTGTCGTGCTCCAGAACGTCAGGGGGTCATAGCCCGCGCGCCCAACGCGCGGCGGGCGCCCCCTCTGTTCTGGACCTGAGAGATTCACGAGCGCATGACGGCTCGCTTGCTCCTTCGGTGCGCCCGGCGACGAAAACCGGGCGGCTCTTCAGAGTGTCTGCTGTGGTAGCGGTCCTTTTGCCTGAGAGTTTCCGGGGCGGTTGCTCCTTCGGCGCTGCCTGGCGGCAGTCTCTCCCGCTAGCACATCGACCCGCGCCAGCTGCCTGCGGCAATCTGTCGCGAATCGAGGCCTACCCTGCCAGAAAAGTTCACGGCTGTAACCCCCGACGTTATGCCGAGGGGACGAGAGGCCGCCTTCCTAGACCCGGAAGCGCGCGGCCAGGCCTTGCAGATCACTGCCCAGCCTGGCCAGCTCCGCCGTCGAGGCGGCGGTCTGTTGCGCCGCAGCCGCCGACTGGTCGGCCACGTCGCGCACGTTGAGCACGCTGCGGTTGATGTCCTCGGCCACCGAGCTCTGCTCTTCGGAGGCCGTGGCGATCTGCAGGTTCATTGCCTGGATGGTCGAGATCGACTGGACGATCGCCTGCAGTTCCTCGCCCACGTCGCGCGCCAGGCTGACCGTCTCGGCGGCCAGGCCGCGGCTGCTGTCCATCAGCGACGAGGCGTTCAGGGTGCCTTCTGCAGGTTGCCGATCAGTTCCTCGATCTGCGCCGTCGACTGCTGGGTGCGCTGCGCCAGGCCGCGCACCTCGTCGGCGACCACGGCGAAACCGCGCCCGGCCTCGCCCCGCCCGGG
>NZ_AZSV01000161.1:0-3470 GCF_000582595.1 Pseudomonas sp. BAY1663 | reverse complement strand
GATAACGAAATGCTTAGCTCAGTTCCTGTGATATCAACAGCACATGGAATGTATAAAACATTCAAAAAGCTTCAAAAAAGCTAAGTTAAGAAAAAAAGTCAACGCATTCCTTGAGGCTGCAAGCAACGACATAGATGACGAGGAGTCGGCGAATTTTGCAGCTCAGCTGTCTGACGAGGAAAGGGATGAGTTTCTAGAGGAAATACTGGACGCCATCGACAGCGCGGAGTCAGCTCAAAAATCAGCGATCATAGGAACAGCTTTACGACGGCTAATCAAAGGAGATATCGACTACGATGTATTTAGGGACCAAATTCAACTCACGAACTATATAAAACTATCAACGCTACATATGTTCATGCACGCCCACCACAACAGCCATACACTTTCAGATCATTTAGGCGACGAGTTAGTAGCACACCGAATCGTGAGACGAAAAATAGAAATGGTTGAAGTAAAGCCATTCGGACTGTCGCAACCTGCCGAAAGCAAGATCAGCGTGAGCTTCGAGATCACGAACATTGGCCATCGCTATTTAGAAACATTACATATTGCCTATAAAGATAAAATAGACGAAGAGCACTTAGTAGTTTAAAAGAAGTCAACAGGTATAATTATTTAGAATCCGATCACTGAGCAAGGAGGCGTGATGAGATCAGATTGGGATGATGCACCCGATTACCTACGCAACAGAAAGAAGCCAAGCCCTTGGCGGTTCCTGGCGATTCTGGGTATCGGTTCGGCGGTGCTTTCGGCACTTGCATTTACATTCGGCAAGCCGGTGGTGCTGGACGTAAACCAGATCAAGCAAGGCATTCATGTCGGCGGCAAGCCTTGGTTTAACCAAGAGCCAGCACAGCCCATGCAGCCGGTTGGCCAGCCTTCGGTTGCAAGCTACGAAGCCCCGGCAGCAGAACCAGCACCAGCGCCCCAGCAGCGGCCGCTGACCCAGGAAGAACTCGACTGGTTCGAAGAAGGCACCGCGCGAGCGCTACAGCAGCGCCAAACATCGTTCAACGATAGCAACTACACGCCCAAACAGCCGGCCAGCACCTACACCCCGCCCGCAGTACATCGCATTGCTGCAGCAACGCCGAGCGCCAACGAACCAAGATCTCGGACGGTAAACCGGGAACGTACCGCGAAATGGATCAAAGGCTGGAACGGCGGGATCGACTATTTAGCAGAGTGGGTTTCGGTCAATAACTACATCGACGGAACCAGCGTATGCGCCAACCACCGCCGAGGCTCAATCGACTACCGCGAATGTCGCAAAGCCGCCAAACAACACTTCCACGAGCAATGCCGGGCATGGCGAACACGCTTCGACAGCGACAGAAAAGACCATAGCGACCGGATGAAGACGCGCTATTGCGGAGCGGCTAGTAGCTTTAACCCGATGGGTTGAATTAGCCAAACTTAAAATTAATAAATCTTAGGAGTGCTCGAATTGCTCGCCTTTAAGCTAATCGTAGTTTTCATATACATTATTAGCTTCATTTTGAGCCTGGAGGACTCGATAGCAAAATCCCCACAAGGACGGGTACTGCTCGACGGGATAAAAAATGGCTCCATAAAACTATTTCAGTGGCTTGCTTCAGTAGATGCACGCGAAAGCTTGAGGGGGTTATCAAGGTTCACTGGATGGACTATCTCAGCGCTGTTTCTAGGGATTTGGATTTTTGGTAAAAACCTTCCAAACGAAATAAGTGGAAGCTTAGCGATTGCATTCTTTACAATGCTATTCTTCTGGACATCTATAAAATGGTTCTTAAATTTCAAACAACAGCTTTCTGAGCTACGCGTCCCATTCTACATAATCATCACTCTTCCTTGGCTGATGCTTCTTCTTCAAAAAAATGGCCTAATGGACCATGAGCAATCTCCACATCTTGCGCTGGTACCTTTGCTCGTCGAGCTTGGATTCACAAACTATACAGATTACTTCTCGACTGCATTACTCTCAGGAATCCTAGCTATTGGATCTCTTTTATTTTTCTGTGTTGGAATCATCTTTTTTCTCGTTGTGCCCGCAGCGATTTTTTTGCTGCTTGTAGGCAGCTCAAAAGTCAGCAACCATTTTTCATTTGGAATGCCCATCTGGTTGCGACATACGCTGCTCGTCTATTACTTCTTTGTAACTTCCTATATGGCTGCTGGTGGGCTAGGTTTACTGAATTAGCAAGACCTGTCGATAAAGTGTCGAAAACACTGTGCCGAATTGTGCCGAAACGAGCAGACGGTTCATCCCGGGAACCGCATAACGACACGCTTTGCGACGGAACGACACACTAAGCAAAAGGGTTCGATTTCCTTCGCCCACTCCATATCCCATATGAAAAAGCCCTGTTCCTACAGGCTTTTTCATTTCTCGCCGTTCGTGCTGTCGTCCATCCGGAGGCTGGCTAGTCCATCAGTCAGTCGCGCCGCCAATGGCGTGGGCCTTCATTTGATTTCGCCTGGTGATACGTTCTGCGGGAAATCTTCTGAGGCGTCTGCTGTTGCCCCTTGTACTTGTGGGCGGGACCGGCGCCGTGGTACTTGGGCGGATATGCGCCCTTACCTCGATGCTGCGGCACATGCTTGCTGCCGTCGTAGCGCGGTGGCGGTGCATAGTGGCGGTAGTCGTGGCGCTCGTAGCGGTAGTAGCGAATCGGATAGACCTCGTAGTGGTGGTCTCGATACCCGCTGTAATAGTGCGAATGGCGATAGCCATAATCGCCATGACCATAGACCGTGCAGCCGCCAAGCAGGGCCAGGACGGCAAGGATTATCAGAGTTCGGGACATGAGGATGCCCTCCTGAGAGGTGTGGCCGGCATTGCCGGCCTTACCCGAGCGGGACGTGTCAGCAGTTGCCCTTCTTCGCCTGCCCCGGCGGGCAGTGCGGAGGGCCACCGACATCACCAATGTCGATGCCGATACCCGGCAGGCGCAGGCTGCAGCCGGTTACCAGAAGAGCTGCGAACACCAGCGCAGCAACGCGGGCGATCATCAGCAGCTCCCTTTCATACGATGTCCGGGCGGACAGAAGTGGCCACCGTGGCCGTAGCCACCTAGATCGACACGCACCGCATCGGCATCACCGACCCGGGCATGAATCCCCGGTGCACTGAAGCTGCAACCACTCAGGGCCAGTACGCTGGCAATCAACGTCACGGTTAAGACTCTCATCGGAATACTCCTGATTTCCGCAAGGCGAAGCCTCGATAAGCCAGCTGCGCGAGACGCAACTCGACAACTGATTAGACTTCCGACGAGACGACTCGTTCCCTACTCGGGTAATGCGGCTCACGCCAGTGGCGAGAGCCGCTGGCGAGGCTCAGCCGGCGTGGTAATCGGCGTCGGCCTCCTCGAAGCGCTTGACGATGCTCGCTGCCGGCTCGGCGCCCAGCTTGCTCACCACCACGATGGCCAGGCTGGCGAGGATGAAGCCCGGGATGATCTCGTACAGCCCCAGGCCGATGAGTT
>NZ_AZSV01000160.1:0-3689 GCF_000582595.1 Pseudomonas sp. BAY1663 | reverse complement strand
CGCGCGGCGACTTCCGGCGTGTGGATCGGCGGCACCGGCTGCACGCGCCGGCCCAGCTTGTTGCGGGCCCAGTCGAACTGCGGCGTGTCGTGCGCCGGCAGCTGGACCATGGTCAGGCGGATGGCGCTGGCGTCATGGAGCAGCTCGCAGCGCAGCGCGTCGGTGAAACCGCGCACGGCGAACTTGGCCCCGCAATAGGCCGATTGCAGCGGGATGGCGCGGTAGGCCAGCGCCGAGCCGACCTGGACGATGGTGCCGCGGTTGCGCGGGCGCATGCAGCGCAGGGCGGCGAGGGTGCCGTGCACGCAGCCCAGGTAGGTCACCTCGGTGACGCGGCGGATTTCCTCGGCGCTCAATGCGCTGGCCGGGGCGAACACCGTGGCCATCGCCGCATTGACCCAGATCTCGATCGGCCCCAGTTCCGCCTCGATGCGCGTCGCCGCGGCGTCCAGCGCGGCAGCGTCGGCGACGTCGAGCGGGATCGCCAATACCCGTGCCCCCATCGCTTGCAACTGCCTGGCAGTCTCCTGCAGGCCCTGTTCGCCGCGCGCGATCACGGCGACCCGGTAGCCGGCCCCGGCAAAGCCGCGGGCGGCGGCGCGGCCGACGCCGGCGGTTGCACCACAGATCACCACGGTCGCGTCGCTCATCGCTGGATCCCCTCCGCTGCACTGGCCAATGGCGCGGCGCGCCTGTGTAGAGACGACCCGGGCAGCGCCCGGCGAGTTCCGGCGCGCTCCGCTGGCATGCCCGAGCGGGGAACTCGGCTATCGACCTTCGGCCAATGGCGGCGATGGCGCGGCTCTGTAATAGTTAGCAGGCTAAGAGATGAAGCTTGGCAACGCCCTTGGCTCAAAAGGCGAAGCGGCGTGACGCATCGGGCGCGCCCGCATACGAGCCGGCCGCTCGCGTCCATCCCCTCCCGTGCCTGTCAGGCACCCTCGGCGGCTTATCCAGTCGCCACGGTTTTCCGGTCGCTGCCGCTGGCGGCGATCCGCTGTTCCTTCCCCGCGGCAGGCATGGCCGGCGATAAGGAACCTCGCCGGGCCGGTCAGGTCGATTCCTGAGCAGGCCCCTCGGGCCCAATCCGACCGACGGAGACCATGATGGATCTTGTCCGCATCATTTGTGCGATTCTGCTGCCGCCGCTGGGAGTGTTCCTGCAAGTGGGTTTCGGCGGCGCCTTCTGGCTGAACATCCTGCTGACCCTGCTCGGCTACATTCCCGGCATCATCCACGCCGTCTGGATCATCGCCCGGCGCTGAGTGGGCCTGCCGGTTCCGCCTGTCATCGGCCTTTTGTGCTCGACGGGCTTGCCGTGTAGAGTCGCGTGACGCGGGCGCAACGGAACCTATCGCGCGCCAAACACTCAAGAACACGCCAGCATCGGAGCATGACCGCCGAGGACGCATGCGCCGCGCATGTGCTCGACAGTCGGGCGGCGCAAAGGGAGCCAGATGAGCGAGTCCTTCATCGACCAGAACAATTTCAGGCGCATCCTCAATCGCAATGTCGCCGTGCCGCTGGGCTTCGGTTTTCTCAGTGCGTTCTTCTTCAGCGCCATCGTCTATTACCTGCTCAGCGTCAGCCACGCGGTCGACCGTTCGGTGCGGGGCGTGGCCCATGCCCATGAGGCGCTGCGGCTGGTGGCCGAACTGGAAACCGGCATGCGCGGCTATCTGATCGCCGGCGAGGATGCCTTCCTCGAGCCCTATCACGAGGGGCTGGCGGCGATCGGTCGCGAACTGGAGCGGCTCAAGGATTACTCGCGGGACGATCCGCTGCAGCTGGGCCGTATCGAGAAAATCGAGGCGTTGCATCGGCGCTGGCTCGGCTTCGCCGAGCAGGCCATCGAGCGCCGCGAGGATGGTCGTTCGATCATCGCCTATGTCCGTACCGGGCGTGGTCTCGGCCTGACCACCCAGCGGCGCGCGCTGTTGAATGAATTCATTGCCACCGAGCGACAGAAGCGTACCGACCTCACCGGCCGCTCGGAGGTGATTACCACCGCGCTGATCGGCGGTTTCCTGCTGTTCAGCCTGCTCTTCAGCGGTTTGCTGGTGTTCCTCGGCCGGCGCGACCTGACGGCGCTGTCGGCGAGTTATTCCTCGTCGCTGAGCCGGCAGCGGGCCCACGCCGAGGCGCTGGAGAAGCAGGCCTGGTACCGCACCGGGCAGACGCAGCTGGGCGAGGCGATCATCGGTGAACTGACCCTGCCGGCGCTGGGCCAGGGCGTGCTGGGCTTCCTTGCGCATTACCTCGACGTGGCCGTCGGCGCGCTGTTCGTGGTGCAGGACGGCAAGCTGCAGCGGGTCGCCGAGTACGCCTACGATTCCGCTCATCTGCAGGGCGGCCGGACCCTGGAGTTCGGCTCCGGTCTGGTCGGCCAGGTTGCCCTGGAGCGCCGCCTGCTGGCGCTGGAGAACCTGCCGGCCGATTACCTGAAGGTGACCTCGGAGCTGGGCGAGGCCACGCCGCGTTCGGTGCTGTTGGTGCCGCTGGAGGACAGCGGCATGCTCAACGGCGTGATCGAGCTGGGCTTCCTGCGACCGCTGCGCGAGGAGGATAGCGAACTGCTGCGGCGCATCGGCGCCACCATCGGCTCGGCCATCGAGGCGGCCCGCTATCGCCAGCGCCTGCAGAAAGTGCTCGCCGAGACCCAGCAGCTCAACGAGGAACTGCAGGTGCAGCAGGAAGAGCTGCGCGCCGCCAACGAGGAGCTCGAGGAGCAGTCCAGTGCCCTGCGCGAGTCGCAGACGCACCTGGAAGAGCAGCAGGCCGAACTGGAGCAGACCAACGAGCAACTGGCCGAGCAGGCCGATATCCTGGCCCGCCAGCGCGACGAGATGGACGAGAAGAACCGGCGCCTGCACGACGCCCGGCTGATGCTCGAAGCGCGCGCCGACGAGCTGCAGCGCGCCAGCCGCTACAAGTCCGAATTCCTCGCCAACATGTCCCACGAGTTGCGCACGCCGCTGAACAGCTCGCTGATCCTGGCCAAGCTGCTGGCGGACAACCCCGAAGGCAACCTCAGCGAGGACCAGGTGCAGTTCGCCCGCTCGATCTATTCGGCCGGCAACGATCTGCTCACCTTGATCAACGACATCCTCGACATCTCCAAGGTCGAAGCCGGCAAGCTCGAGGTGCATCCCGAGCTGACGATCCTCTCCCGCCTGGTCGACGGCCTGAAGAACCTGTTCCTGCCCCTGGCCAGGGAGAAATCGCTCGCCTTCGAGGTGGTGCTGGGCGACGACCTGCCGTCGACGCTGTTCAGCGACCGTCATCGCTTGGAGCAGATTCTCAAGAACCTGCTGGCCAATGCCTTCAAGTTCACCGAGAAGGGCACGGTGACCCTGCGCGTCGAGCGGCACGCCGGTGGCCAGCTGGCCTTTGCCGTCAGCGATACCGGCATCGGCATCTCGGTCGAACAGCAGGCGGCGATCTTCGAGGCCTTCCGCCAGGCCGACGGCACCACCAATCGCCGTTATGGCGGCACCGGCCTGGGCTTGTCGATTTCCCGCGAACTGGCGCAACTGCTCGGCGGACAGATCAGCGTGCAGAGCGCGCCCGGCGCCGGCAGCACGTTCACCCTGCTGGTGCCGGAGAATTACAGCGCGGCACCGCTCGCCGAGCCGGTTGCGCCGCCGCCGGTGGCTGCCGAGCCGGTCGACGCCGCTCCGCATGGCGAG
>NZ_AZSV01000159.1:0-3705 GCF_000582595.1 Pseudomonas sp. BAY1663 | reverse complement strand
CCCAGGCCGCCGCCTGGCCGCTGATCCGCGCCGGGCGTTCGACCTTGGTGGCGGCGCCCACCGGCTCGGGCAAGACGCTGACGGCCTTCCTCGCCGCCATCGACCAACTGGTGCGGCAGGGCCTGGCCGAGGGCGGGCTGGCCGATGCCACCACGGTGCTCTACGTCTCGCCGCTCAAGGCCTTGTCCAACGATATCCACGTCAACCTGGAGGCGCCGCTGGCCGGGATCGGCGCGGAGCTGGCGCGCCTGGGCCTGCCGCCGCTGGAAATCCGTACCGCGGTGCGTACCGGCGATACGCCGCAGGCCGAGCGCGCGGCGCTGCGCAAGCGGGTGCCGCATATCCTGGTGACCACGCCGGAGTCGCTCTACGTGCTGCTCGGCTCGGACTCCGGCCGGCAGATGCTGGCGCAGGTGCAGAGCGTGATCGTCGATGAGATCCACGCCATCGCCGGCAACAAGCGCGGCAGCCACCTGGCGCTGTCGCTGGAGCGCCTGGAGGCGCTCTGCGGCCGGCCGCTGGTGCGGGTCGGGCTGTCGGCGACGCAGAAGCCGATCGAGGCCGTCGCACAGTTCCTGGTCGGTAGTGGTCGCGCCTGCGAGATCGTCGACATCGGCCATGGCCGCGCCCGCGACCTGGCGCTGGAGGTGCCGCCGGTGCCGCTGGAAGCGGTGATGAGCAACGACGCCTGGGAGCTGGTCTACGATCGCCTCGCCGCACTGGCCGGCGAGCATCGCACCACGCTGGTCTTCGTCAACACCCGGCGCATGGCCGAGCGCGCCGCGCGGCACCTGTCCGAACGCCTGGGCAGCGCGGTGGTGGCCGCGCACCATGGCAGCCTGGCGCGCGAACAGCGGCTGGATGCCGAGCAGAAGCTCAAGCGCGGCGAACTGCGGGTGCTGGTGGCCACCGCCTCGCTGGAACTGGGGATCGATATCGGCGATGTGGAACTGGTCTGCCAGCTGGGCTCGCCGCGCTCGATCGCCGCCTTCCTGCAGCGCGTCGGCCGCGCCGGGCACCAGGTCGCCGGGGTGTCCAAGGGGCGGCTGTTTCCCAGCTCGCGCGACGACCTGATCGAATGTGCCGCGCTGCTCGATGCCGTGCGCCGCGGCGAGCTGGACACCCTGGCGATCCCGCGGGCGCCGCTGGACGTGCTGGCCCAGCAGATCGTCGCCGAGGTGGCCTGCGGCGAGTGGCGCGAGGATGCGTTGCTGGCGCTGATCCGTCGTGCCATGCCCTATGCCGCGCTCGATGACGCCGACTACCAGGCGCTGCTGCAGATGCTCGCCGAGGGTTACACCACCCGTCATGGCCCGCGCGGCGCCTACCTGCATCGCGACCTGGTCGGCCACAGCCTGCGCGGCCGGCGCGGCGGGCGGCTGACCGCGCTGACCTCCGGCGGTACCATCGCCGACAATGCCGACTACGCCGTGCTGCTGGAGCCGCAGGGCTGAACATCGGCACGGTGAACGAGGACTTCGCCGTGGAAAGCCTGGCCGGCGATGTCTTCCAGCTGGGCAACACCTCCTACCGCATCCTGCGGATCGAGCCGGGGCGGGTGCGCGTCGAAGATGCCCAGGGCCAGCCGCCGAACATCCCCTTCTGGCTCGGCGAGGCGCCGGGGCGCAGCGACGAGCTGTCCTTCGCCGTGGCGCGGCTACGTGGCGAGATCGATGCACGCCTGGCCGGCAGCGGTGCGCCTGCAGAGACGGCGCAACGGCTGCAAGCAGCGATCGACTGGCTGCTGGACGAACTCGGCCTGCCCGAGCCCGCGGCGCGGCAGATCGTCGAATACCTGGCCCGCGCACGCTCGGCGCTGGGCGCGCTGCCGACCCAGCGGCGGCTGGTGATGGAGCGTTTCTTCGATGAGTCCGGCGGCACCCAGCTGGTCATCCATTCGCCCTACGGCAGCCGCATCAACCGCGCCTGGGGCCTGGCGCTGCGCAAGCGCTTCTGCCGCACCTTCAACTTCGAGCTGCAGGCGGCGGCCACCGAGGACGCCATCATCCTCTCGCTGTCCACCAGCCACAGCTTCGCCCTGGAGGAGGTCTGGCGCTACCTGCACTCGGCCAGCGCCGAGCAGGTGCTGATCCAGGCGCTGCTGGACGCGCCGCTGTTCGGCGTGCGCTGGCGCTGGAACGCGGTCACCGCGCTGGCGTTGCCGCGCATGGCCGGCGGACGCAAGGTGGCGCCGCAGCTGCAGCGGATGAAGAGCGAGGACCTGCTGGCCACGGTGTTCCCCGACCAGGTCGCCTGCCTGGAGAACATCGTCGGCGAGCGCGAGATTCCCGACCATCCGCTGGTGCGCCAGACCCTCGACGACTGCCTGCACGAAGCGATGGACAGCGACGGCTGGCTGGCGCTGTTGCGGCGCATGGAAAGCGGCGTGGTGGAGCTGCTCGCGCGCGACCTACCGGCGCCGTCGCCGCTGGCGATGGAAGTGCTCAGCGCACGGCCCTATGCCTTTCTCGACGACGCGCCGCTGGAAGAGCGGCGCACCCAGGCGGTGCTCGGCCGGCGCTGGAGCGACCCGGAATCGAGCGACGACCTCGGCGCGCTGGACCCCGAGGCGATCGACTCGGTGCGCCAGGAGGCCTGGCCGGAGGTGCGCAATGCCGACGAGATGCACGAGGCGCTGAATGCCCTGGGCTGCATCGCCGAAGCCGAGGCCGTGGAACAGCCGCAATGGCTGCCATGGCTCGCCGAGCTGGCCCGCGGCGGCCGTGCGACGCGCATGTCGGTCGCCCACGACCGCGCCCTGTGGCTGCCTCTGGAGCGCCTGGCACTGCTGCGCACGATCTATCCCCAGGCGCCGTTCGAGCCGCGTCTGCAACTGCCGGCCGGCCATGCGGCGCCGCTCGACGAAGAGGTGGCGCTGGTGGAGCTGATCCGCGCGCGGCTGAGCGGCTTCGGCCCGCTGCCGGTGCCGTTGATCGCGCGACCGCTGGCCCTGCCGGCCTCGGCCGTGGCGTTGGCGCTGACCCGCCTGGAAAGCCAGGGTTACGTGCTGCGCGGGCGCTTCACGCCGGGCGCGGTGGAGGAAGAGTGGTGCGAGCGGCACCTGCTGGCGCGCATCCATCGTTACACGGTCAGGCGTCTGCGGCGGGAGATCGAGCCGGTGGAACGTGCCGATTTCATGCGTTTCCTGTTCGACTGGCAGCACCTGGCGGGTGCCACGCGGATGCAGGGTCGTGAGGCGCTGGCCACGTTGGTCGAGCAACTGGAAGGCTTCCAGGCGGCCGCCGCGGCCTGGGAAAGCGACCTGTTGCCGGCGCGGCTGAAGGACTACGGCGGCAGCTGGCTGGACGAGCTGTGCCGTTCCGGGCGCATCGTCTGGACGCGCCTGGCCGGCCGGCTCAAGGCCAGCGGCGGGCCGGTGCGCGGCACACCGCTCGTGCTGTTGCCGCGGCGCCAGCTGACCGCCTGGTATGCGCTGGCGAGCGATGCGCCGATGCCGGAGCTGTCCTCGCGAGCGCAGCGGGTGTCCGACTGCCTGCAGGCGCAGGGCGCGCTGTTCTTCGACGAACTGCAGCACGAGGCGCACCTGCTGCGCAGCGAGCTGGAGGATGCCTTGGGCGAACTGGTCGCGGTGGGGCTGGTGAACGCCGACAGTTTCGCCGGCCTGCGCGCGCTGCTGACGCCGGCCAGCAAGCGTTCGCGCACGGCGCGGCGCACCCGCGGCGGCGCCTTCATCGGTGGCATGGC
>NZ_AZSV01000158.1:0-3991 GCF_000582595.1 Pseudomonas sp. BAY1663 | reverse complement strand
CGCAGGCTGCTCGCCGGCACCTGCCGGTACTCGCCGCCGGCGCTCCGCAGGCGCGCTTCGAGCCTTGCGTGCCGGCCTTGAGGCTGTCGGCACGGGCCTTGCCACGTCCCTCGGCAAGCGCTTCGGCAAAGTTGGCGAACAGCACGGTGAACCACAGCCACAGGGCGATCTGCACCGCCACCGCACGGCTCACCGCGGCATCCGGCACGAAGCACAGCAGGGTGGTGACGATGGCGGTGAGCTCGACCACCAGCATCACCGGCGAGCGCGCGAGCTGCCGCGGGTCGAGCTTGAGCAGGGCCTGGCGCAACGCCGGCCTGTACAGCATGGCGAACGAAGTGGCGGGTTGTTGCTCGGCACTGTCGAGTGCCGTTTGACGGACGTTCATCGTGACCTTCCTCAGAAACCTTGCAGCAGGACGAAGTGTTCGGCGATCGGGCCCAGCGCCAGCGCCGGCAGGAATGTCAGCCCGCCGACCAGCAGGATCACCACCGTCAACAGGCTCACGAACAGCGGCCCATGGGTCGGAAAGCTGTTCGCATCGACCGGCGCGCGCTGCTTGGCCGCCAGGCTGCCGGCGATGGCCAGCACGGGCAGGATGAAACCGAAGCGGCCCAGCAGCATGGCGAACGCGATCATCAGGTTGTGGTAGGTGGTGCCGGCACCGAATCCGGCGAACGCCGAGCCGTTGTTGCCGGTGCCCGAGGTGTAGGCGTAGAGAATCTGGCTCAGGCCATGCGGGCCGGGGTTGCCGATCGACGCGGCCGCTCCCGGCAGGCTGACCCCCAGCGCCGCCAGCACCAGCACGCCCACCGGCATGACCAGCAGCGTCGCCACCAGCAGGCGGACTTCGCGTGCCTCGAGCTTCTTGCCGAGGTACTCCGGCGTGCGGCCGATCATCAGCCCGGCCAGGAAAACCGTGACCAGCACGAACAGCAGCATGCCGTACAGGCCCGCGCCGACACCGCCGAAGACGATCTCGCCGAGCATCATGTTGAACAGCGCCACCATGCCCCCGAGCGGGCTGAAACTGTCGTGCATGGCGTTGACCGAGCCGTTCGACGCCGCGGTCGTGGTGACCGCCCACAACGCCGAGGCGGCGATGCCAAGGCGGCTTTCCTTGCCTTCGAGCGACCCCTGCTGCTCCACCGCCAGCTCGGCGAAAGCCGGGTTGGGTTGGTGTTCGGCGACCAGGGCGGTGCCCAGGCCGAGAACGAACAGCAACAGCATGCAGGCGAGAATCGCCCGGCTCTGGCGCAGGTCGCGCACGTAGTGGCCGAACATGAACACCAGCGCCGCCGGAATCAGCAGGATCGAGACCACCTCCAGCAGGTTGCTCCAGGCCGTCGGATTCTCGAACGGATGCGCCGAGTTGACGCCGAAGAAGCCGCCGCCGTTGGTACCCAGCTGCTTGATCGCGATCTGGCTGGCCGCCGGGCCCAGCGGGATGCTCTGCTCGGCACCCTGCAGGGTGATCGCCTGGGTGTAGTCGGCCAGACTCTGCGGTACGCCCTGCCACACCAGCAGCAACGCGAGGGCCAGGCTGAACGGCAACAGGCCATAGAGCACGGCGCGGGTCACATCGACCCAGAAATTGCCGATCACGTTGGTGCTGCGGCGCAACAGCGCGCGGCAGAACACCACGAGCACCGCCAGGCCGACCGCCGGGCTGACGAAGTTCTGCACGCCGAGCCCGAGCATCTGGCTGAAATAGCTGAGCTGGGCTTCACCGCTGTAGGCCTGCCAGTTGGTGTTGGTGACGAAGCTCACCGCCGTGTTGAGCGCCAGGTGCCATTCGAGACCCGGCAACTTCTGCGGGTTGAGCGGCAACTGCCCCTGCAGCATCAGCATCGCGAACAGCCCCAGCAGACTGGCCGCGGTCAGGCCGAGCAAGGCCAGGCTGTAGCTCTTCCAGCTCTGCTCGCGTTCCTGATCGATGCCGGCGGCGCGGTAACACAGCCGCTCGACCGGCCCCAGCACGGGCGTCAACCAGGTCCGCTGGCCTTCCATGGCCCGGAACAGGTAGCGCCCGAGCCAGGGGGCCGGCGCCAGCACGAGGAGGAAAAAGGCCGCAAGCAGCCAGTAATCGTTGGCGTGCATGCGACCCCCTAGCTACGTTCGGCGCGCAACAGCGCAACCAACAGGTAGAAGAAAAGGACGATGGCCAGGCCCAGTGCGAGCCCGTCGAGTATGGTCATGGGTGATCCGCTCCGTATGACGCGTCAATGCGTGTAGGCGAAGTGTCGGAGCAGTCGGCGTAAAGATTCGATTGCGCAGCCGGCAGGGCGGCGTAAAGAAAACGTATTTTTTAAGCGCCTATCGAGCGGGTTTTCACAGCACCTGCGATTTCTTCCGGGGGCAGTCGATGCTCACCGCCGTTGGCGCGATCGGGCCGACCTCCGACCAGCAACGGACGTCGAAGCGGAACACGGCGACCGCGCAGGTCGGCAAATGGGTGATGTCGTGCCTGAAGCGATGGGCAAGCTCGCTGAGCTGCGGATTGTGTCCGACGAGCAGCACGCTCTGCAGCTCATCGTCGAGATGCTGAACGATTCGCAACAGGTCATTCACCTGGCAGGCGTACAACTGCTCGTCGATCACCAGGTCCTTGCGGCGATAGCCCAGCATCCTGGCCAGTGCCCGGGCGGTGGCGAGAGCCCGCAAGGCGGGGCTGGTGACGATCAGGTCGACCTTGCAGCCGGATCGGGCGAGGCGTTTGCCCATGACCATCAGCTGCTTTCTGCCCCGCTCGCTCAGGGCCCGCTCTCGATCCGGCAGCGACAGGTCGCTCTTGCGCGTCTTGGCATGACGGACCAGAACCAGCGTTTTGTGTGTACCGACCTTGATGGGAAGCCCGGATAGCGTCTTCACGTCGTATTCCGCCTCGCTTTCTGGCGGCCTGTGCGGCAGGCCCGGCCTGACTGAAGAATAGTGAATGGCGCCGTTCCGATTTCGGCACCCGTGCAACAGGCGAGCGCCCGACGCGCGCCTGCCACTCATGCTTCCACTAATTGCTCCAGGCGCAAGCCGACCTGCCGGGCCCCTTCGGAGAGTTCGGCAATCAGCTCGATCAACCGGTGAAGCGCGAATACGTCTGTTGCCGCCAACTGGTTTTCCAGGCCGATCAGCACCACGGCTGCTTCATCCCGGCGCCGCTTCGACGCCTCGTCGATGTTGATCAGTTCGGCGAGCATGGCCTCGACTTTTCCCACCTCGCGGCCACGAAAACCGCTTTCCAGCAGCTCGTCGAGTTCATTCACAAGCGCCATGGCCTGCGCAACGGCATCAACGGCACGCGCCAGATGTAGCCGTATCCCATCCTGCAACAGCAGCGGCACGGACATCTGGCGCAGCGATATCAAGCGGGCGATTTCGCCGGGGCGCGTCCCCAGGTGGCTCTGGACACGCAACAGATCGAGCAGATCCGCACGGGGCACCGGCATGAACAGCGAACCGGGCAGGTGCAGGCACAGGTTCCTGGCAACCCGGTCGGCTTCTTGCCGCAGCTCTTGCAGCTGTTGCTCGAGTTGCCCGGCACGGCGCCAGTCGCCGTCGCCGGCCGCCCTCATGAAAGGCAACAACAGCTTCGCGCCGGCGTGCACCTGAGCGAAGTGCTGCTGCAACTGGGCGAATGGCGAACGGGCGATCAGTTCGGACAGGTATTTTGCAGGCATCCGGCACCTCTCCCTGCGAGTCAAGGGGTTATTCATGTAATGCCGATTGAATGCCCTGCAGAGTTACGGATACATGACAGGAGGACGAAAGCCCCGGCTCAGCCAGCTGCAGGCGGAACGCTTCCCCGGCGAGGCAGTCATTTAGTGAACGACTCCCTACCGAGGCAAGCAGCCATGAACCGATTGTTCGACAAGACGACCCCACAGAACGTCCACGGCTGGGAGCGGGCCGCCTCACTGGCCGGCGGGCTGGTGCTGCTGGGCAAGGGCTGCGCCGCGGCGGCCTCGGCGGGCTGCTGGAACTGGCGCTGGGCGGC
>NZ_AZSV01000157.1:0-4288 GCF_000582595.1 Pseudomonas sp. BAY1663 | reverse complement strand
CGAAATTGGCCGTGCCCGGGCCGAGGCGCAGGTGCGTCACGCCGTCCAGCTGCAACGGCTCGACGGTGCCCAGGTCGATCACTTCCAGCGGCGCATCCAGCCGCCGCGCCAGCACGCTGAGCGCCGCGCCGCCGCGCACGAAATTGCGCAGCATCTGTCCCGTCACCGCCTGCGGATAGGCCGAGACCCCCTCCTCCACCACGCCATGGTCGCCGGCGAACACCGCGATGCGCACGCGTTCGGCCCGTGGCCGCTCGCACCCCTGCATCGCCGCCAGCTCCAGTGCCAGGCTTTCCAGCCGGCCGAGCGCGCCACGCGGCTTGGTCAGTTGCTCCTGCCGCGCCAGCGCCCGGGCCCGAGCCGCCTCATCCAGCGGCCGGCACGGCGCATTCCACCACTCGCTCATCACTGTGCTCCTTTCAATATCATCGGCAACCCCGCGACCATGAAGCTCACCCGCTGCGCCCGTTCGGCCACCGCCTGGTGCAGCCAGCCGGCTTCGTCGACATAGCGCCGGGTCAGTTCGCCCAGCGGCACCACGCCCAGGCCGGTTTCGTTGCTGACCAGGATGATCCGCCCCGGCAACTGGCCAAGGCTTGCCAGCAGCGCGTCACGCTCGGCGGCCAGCCGCACCGGATCGTCCAGCAGCAACAGGTTGGTCAGCCACAGGGTCAGGCAGTCGACCAGCAGGCAGCGCCGGGCATCGGCCTGCTCGCGCAATACCCGCGCCAGTTGCAGCGGCTCCTCGACCAGCGACCAGTGTTCGGGGCGGCGCTGGCGATGCTGGGCGATACGCGCGGCCATCTCGCCGTCCAGCGCCTGGCTGGTGGCGACATAGGTCACCGCCAGGCCACTTTCGGCGGCGAGGCGCTCGGCCAGCCGGCTCTTGCCGGAACGCGCGCCGCCGAGGATCAGTTCAAGCATGTCGGTCTCCAGGATCCTGTTGCGGGCATGGCCCGCTTCCTACCCGGTGGGGCGGGTGCGATCTGCCATTTGGCCCCTCTCCGGCGGCTTGCACCCGCCCTACGCCATCCACACCTGTAGGCGCGAGCCATGCTCGCGAACCATGGTGTGCCCGCGCGCGCCTACGAAAGGCGCCAGCAACGCTAGACACCGCAAAGCCCGCGCAACAGCCGGGTATCCAGGTGCGTCTCGACCAGATCGGCCAGGCGCTCGATATCGCGCTCGCGCAGGGCGTGGTAATCCACCGTCTCGACCTCGCCGAGCCCCGCCCAGCGCAGCAGCGCGGCGCAGGCCGCCGGGCTTTCGAACAGGCCGTGCAGGTAAGTGCCGAGCACCTGCCCATCGGCGCTGAGGGCGCCGTCGCGGCGGCCATCGTCCAGCGCGACCGCGGCCTGGCGCAGCGCTGGCCCGTCGCTCACCCCGGCATGAATCTCGTAGCCGCTGACCTCCGCACCTTCCAGGCACAGCCGGCCACGCACGTTGCGCAGCTGCTTCTCGGCATGCAGCTCGGTGGTGAAATCCAGCAGCCCCAACCCGTCGCTCACGCCAGCCGCGCCTTCCAGCCCGAGCGGATCGGCGATGCGCTGGCCGAGCATCTGCAGCCCGCCGCAGATGCCCAGCAGCTTGCCGCCGTAGCGCAGATGGCGTCGGATCGCCGCCTCCCAGCCATTGGCGCGCAGCCAGGCGAGATCGGCGCGCACGCTCTTGGAGCCGGGCAGGATGATCAGGTCGGCCGCCGGCACCGCCTCGCCGGGGCCGACGAAGCGCAGCTCCACCTGCGGATGCAAGCGCAGCGGATCGAAGTCGGTGTGGTTGCTGATACGCGGCAGCACCGGCACCACCACGTTCAGCGTGTGATCGCCCTTGGCCGACTGGCGCACATCGATGGCGTCCTCGGCTTCCAGGTGGAAATCCATCAGGTACGGCAGCACGCCCAGCACCGGCTTGCCGGTACGTCGTTCCAGCCAGTCCAGTCCCGGTTGCAATAGCGCGATATCGCCGCGAAAGCGATTGATGACGAAGCCTTGCACCCGCGCCTGCTCGCTTTCCGAAAGCAGGGCCAGGGTGCCGACCAGATGGGCGAAGACGCCACCCTTGTCGATATCGGCGATGAGGATCACCGGGCAGTCCACCGCCTCGGCGAAGCCCATGTTGGCGATATCACCGGCACGCAGGTTGATCTCTGCCGGCGAACCCGCGCCTTCCACCATCACCACCGGGTAGCGTTCGCTCAGGCGTCGGTGGGATTCGAGCACCGCCTGCATGGCCACGCGCTTGTAGTCGTGATAGGCCACTGCGTCCATGCAGCTCAGGGCGCGGCCATGGACGATCACCTGGGCGCCGGTGTCGCTGTTGGGCTTGAGCAGCACCGGGTTCATGTCGGTGTGTGGCGCCAGCCCGGCGGCCTGGGCCTGCACCGCCTGGGCGCGGCCGATCTCGCCGCCGTCGGCGGTCACCGCGCTGTTGAGTGCCATGTTCTGCGGCTTGAACGGCGCCACCGCCACGCCCTGGCGCGCCAGCCAGCGGCACAGCGCGGTCACCAGGGTGCTCTTGCCGGCATCGGAGGTGGTGCCCTGCACCATCAGCGTGGTCATGAATCTTGCTCCCGGTAGCATCGAAGGGCCTGCTCCAGCCGGGCCCAGCCCGCCTCCTCGCCGGGCAGGCCGAAGCGCAGGCCGAAAGGCATGAACAAGCGCGTGAGAATACCGCTGTGCGCCAGGTGCTCGTACAGCGGTTCGGCGACCACGTCGAACACCGTCTGGAACAGCGCACAGCCGCCAACCGGCGGCAAGCCGTACGCCGCCAGCAGCGCCGCGAGCCGCGCGCCATCGGCGTCAACCGGCGGCGCTGGCGCTGCTGGCCTTCGTCATCGGCGAGCAGGGTGCTGCCCAGCCAGCGCGCCGGACCGGCGATCGCCCAGGGTCCGAGCAGCTCCTCGAGCGCGCGCAACAGTCCGTCATGCGCCAGCGCGAAGCCCAACCGCGCACCGGCCAGGCCGAAGAACTTGCCGAACGAGCGCAGCACGACGAGCCCCGGCAGATGGCTGTGCGCGGCCAGGCTGTGCTGCGGCGTGCAGTCCATGAACGCCTCGTCGACCAGCAGCCAGCCACCGGAAGCAGCCAGCCGGGCATGCCACTGCAGCAGTTGCTCGGCGGCGATCAGCCGGCCGGTGGGGTTGTTCGGATTGACCACCACCAGCACGTCGAGCCGATCCAGCGCACCCGGCACGCTGGCTTCGCAAAGCTCGACCAGCCGATGGCCCGCGCGCCGCCAGGCCTCGGCGTGTTCGGCATAGCAGGGCGAGACGACACCGACCCGCGCCTGCCGGCGCAAGCGCGGCAGCGCCTGGATCGCCGCCTGCGAACCGGCCAGCGGCAGCAGCGAGCGGGCACCGTAATAGCGCTGCGCCGCGGCCTCCAGCCCGTCGCCGGGTTCCGGCAGGCGACTCCAGGCGCTGGCGGGAATGCTCGGCAGCGACCAGCCATAGGGGGCGATGCCGGTGGACAGGTCGAGCCAGTCCGTCAGCGGGATGGCGTAGCGCTGCGCCGCCGTACGCAGCCTTCCGCCATGCTCAAGCATGCAGCCAGCCTCCGAGCAGCAGCACCAGCAGCCAGACGCCGACGCCGGCCCAGACCAGATCCAGCGCGCGCTCGATATCCCGCGCCTGCGGCGGCTCGCCCTCGCCCAGCGGCGGCCGCGCATGCGGCTCGCCGTGATAGATCGCCGGCCCGCCCAGCACCACGCCCAGCGCACCGGCACCGGCGGCCATCACCGGCCCGGCGTTGGGGCTGTCCCACAGCGGCGCCTGCCTGCGCCAGCAATACAGGGCCTGGCGGGTCCGCCCGAGCAGCGCATAGGTCAGCGCCACCAGCCGCGCCGGAACATAGTTGAGCGCATCGTCGATCCGCGCCGCGGCCCAGCCGAAGCGCTCGAAACGCGCATTGCGGTAGCCCCACATGGCATCCAGGGTGTTGCTCAGGCGATAGAGCACGACACCCGGCCCACCGGCGACGGCGAACCAGAACAGCGCGGCGAACACCGCATCGCTGCCGTTCTCCAGCACCGATTCGGTGGCGGCGCGGGCCACGCCCGTTTCGTCCAGCGCCGAGGTCTCGCGACTGACGATACGGCCGAGCCGCCGCCGCGCCTCGGGCAGATCGCCCAGCCACAACGCCCGCGCCACCGGTAGCGCATGTTCGCCCAGGCTGCGCAGCCCCAGCGCCAGGTACAGCAAGCCGATGTCCACCAGCCAGCCGACACCCGGCAGCAGGCCGAGCAGCCAGGCCAGCGCGGTCGGCGGCAGCACCGCCAGGCACCAGGCCGC
>NZ_AZSV01000156.1:0-4392 GCF_000582595.1 Pseudomonas sp. BAY1663 | reverse complement strand
CAGCGCCCGTCCGGCAGGCGCTGGCTCAGGCACAGGCGGGTCGCGGTCCAGGGCTGTTCGGGGCGGCTCCATTCGATCCAGGCCAGCCGCTCGCCGTCGGGGCTGAGCGCCGGCGAGGCGTAGAAATCGGCGCCGGCCGCGATCACTCGGCGCGCCCCGTCGCCCCGGGCGATGCTCACCAGGCGATGCACGACGCCTTCGCCACCGCGTGCCTCTTCCAGCGCGACGATGGCATCGGCGCGGCGGTCGTACTGCAGGTCGCCGTAGCGGCAATCGGCTCGCCGGGTCAACGCGAGCGGTTGCGCTGGCACAGAGCTTTCCGGCTCGCCGAGATCCTGCAGGTAGATTTGCTGGTCCGCCTCGTTGACGAACGCCACGTCCTGCCCGGCCAGGCAGAAGGCGCCGCCGCCGTATTCGTAGACGCGGCTACGCAGCGAGAAGCCCGCTGGCGTCAGGCAGGTCGCCGCCCCGCCCCGCCACTGCCATAGCGTGCAGCGCGCGTCGGCCGGCTCGTAGGCGAGCCAGAACAGGCCGTCCGCTCCGGCGCGCAGCTCGGCGAAATCCCGGCTGGCCGCGGCTGCGGCGGCGGCGCTCCAGGCGCTGGGCCAGAAGCCGTAGGGACGGCAGGTAGTCATGGCAGGCGGCCTCACGCCTTGAGGATCAGCCGGGAGGCCTTCTCGTTGCGGTACTGCAGCTGATCGAGACCCAGCGCGCCGTGCTCCGCCTGTTCGCGGGCGGCGAGTATCCTGCCGTGTTGCGGCGACTTGCTGCAGACCGGGTCGGCATTCGCCGCATCGCCGGTGAGCATGAAGGCCTGGCAGCGGCAGCCGCCGAAATCCCGCTCCTTTTCGTCGCAGCTGCGGCAGGGCTCGGGCATCCAGTCGTAGCCGCGGAAGCGGTTGAAGCCGAACGAATGTCGCCAGATGTGCTCGATACTGTGCTCGCGCACGTTGGGAAATTGCACCGGCAGCTGGCGCGCGCTGTGGCAGGGCAAGGCGGTGCCGTCCGGGGTGATGTCGAGGAACAGGTTGCCCCAGCCGTTCATGCAGGCCTTCGGGCGCTCCTCATAGTAGTCGGGGGTGACGAAGATCAGCTTGCAGGGATGGTTCTGGGCGGCGAGCTTCTCGCGCCATTCGTTGGTGATCCGCTCGGCGCGTACCAATTGTTCCTTGCTCGGCAGCAGGCCGGCGCGGTTGAGCTCCGCCCAGCCATAGAACTGGCAGGTGGCGAGCTCGACGAAATCGGCCTCCAGTTCCACGCACAGCTGGATGATCCGCTCGATGTTGTCGATGTTGTGCCGGTGGGTGACGAAGTTGAGCACCATCGGGTAGCCGTGCCGCTTCACCGCGCGGGCCATCTCGAGCTTCTGGGCGAAGGCCTTCTTCGAACCGGCCAGCAGGTTGTTCACCTCCTCGTCGGCGGCCTGGAAGCTGATCTGGATGTGGTCGAGCCCGGCCGCGGCGAAGCTGGCGATCTTCGCCTCGCTGAGGCCGATGCCGGAGGTGATCAGGTTGGTGTAGTAGCCCAGCCCGCGCGCGGCGCGGATCAGCTCCGTCAGGTCCTGGCGCACCAGCGGCTCGCCGCCGGAGAAGCCGAGCTGCGCCGCGCCCATTTCGCGGGCCTGGCGGAACACCTCGATCCACTCGGCGGTGCTCAGCTCCTCATGGCTGCGGGCGAAATCCAGTGGGTTGGAGCAGTACGGGCACTGCAGCGGGCAGCGATAGGTCAGCTCGGCCAGCAGCCACAGCGGCGGGCCGGGCTCGTGGCCGGGTTTAGCGAAGCTCGATCCAGAACCGTTCAACGGCCACCTCCAGGAACGCCAGGATGTCTTCCTCGATGCCCTCGGCCTCGGGGAAATGCGCCTGCAACTCGGCGACGATGCCGCCGACGGTACGCGCGCCATCCACCCGCTTGAGGATCTCGCTGGCGCTGTCGTTGAGCTTGATCATGCCTTCCGGGTAGAGCAGCACGTGGCCGTCCTGCGCCGGCTCGAACTGGAAGCGGTACCGCGGCGGAAGGTCGGGACTTTCAGCAGGATGTTCTCGTTCATATCGGCTCACTCGCCAAAGGCCGAGGTGCGACGGCCGTAGGGTGGCAAACAAGGGTGGAAAAGACCTGCGGTTCGTTTTCCACCCTACGCGCTTCGCCGTGCTCACAGCGCGATGCCCCGGTGCCAGACCCGCTCGCGGGTAACGGTGTGATACGGCGGGCGGTCCAGTTCGTAGGCCATGCTCATGGCGTCGAGCATGCTCCACAATACGTCGAGTTTGAACTGCAGGATCTCCAGCATGCGCTCCTGGGCCTCGCGGGTGCGGTAATGCTCCAGGGTGATGCGCAGGCCGTGCTCGACGTCGCGGCGGGCTTCCTTGAGCCGCTTGCGGAAGTAGTCGTAGCCGGAGGCGTCGATCCACGGGTAGTGCTGCGGCCAGGCGTCCAGGCGCGACTGGTGGATGGTCGGCGCGAAGAGTTCGGTCAGCGAGCTGCTGGCCGCCTCCTGCCAACTGGCGCGGCGGGCGAAGTTGACGTAGGCGTCCACGGCGAAGCGCACGCCCGGCAGCACCAGTTCCTGCGACAGCACCTGCTCGCGCTCCAGTCCCACCGCTTCGGCCAGCCGCAGCCAGGCCTCGATACCGCCCTCCTCGCCAGGCGCCCCGTCGTGGTCGATGATGCGCTGTATCCACTCGCGACGGGTGGCGCGGTCCGGGCAGTTGGCCATGATCGCCGCGTCCTTCACCGGAATGCAGACCTGGTAATAGAAGCGGTTGGCCACCCAGCCTGAATCTGCTCGCGCGTCGCCTGCCCGGCATACATCGCACGATGAAAGGGATGATGGATGTGGTAGTACTCGCCCTTGGCACGCAGTGCCTGTTCGAATTCGGCGGGGGACATGGCTGGCAGGTTCATCAGGGCTTCCTATGCGGGTGTCCGGCCGATCGGCGCATCAGGCGCACCCTCGGCTCTGTCGTGATGCGGCGCGCCGCGGCTAACTACAGCTCGATGCTCATGCCGTCGAAGGACACTTCGATGGCGTGCTCGTCCAGGATCGCGCGCTCGGGCGAGTCCTCGTCGAGGATCGGGTTGGTGTTGTTGATGTGGATGAGGATCTTGCGGGCTGCCGGCAGCGCGTCGAGCACCTCGATCATGCCGCCCGGGCCGCTCTGCGGCAGGTGGCCCATCGCGCTGCCGAGCTTGCTGCCCACCTCGCGCACGAGCATCTCGTCGTCACGCCACAGCGTGCCATCCACCAGCAGGCAATCGGCCTCGCGCATGGTCTCGAACAGCTCGGGGCTGAGCTGGCCCAGCCCCGGCGCGTAGAACAGCTTGCCGCCGCTGCGCAGGTCCTCGATCAGCAGGCCGATGTTGTCGCCCGGATGCGGATCGTGCCGGTGCGGCGAATACGGCGGCGCGGAACTGCGCAGCGGGATCGGCGTGATAGCCAGATTCGGGCAGCAGGGAACCGCGAAGCGACCGTCCAGGGCGATGGGGTTCCACTGCAGCCCGCCATTCCAGTGCTCGAGCATGTTGAACAGCGGAAAGCCGCTGGTCAGGTCCTGGTGCACCATCTCGGTACACCAGACCTGGTGTGGACAGCCTTCGCGCAGCGTCAGCAAGCCGGTGGTGTGGTCGATCTGGCTGTCCAGCAGGATGATCGCGCCAATCGCCGTGTCACGCGGCGCACGGGCCGGCTGCAGCCTGGGAAAGGCCTCCAGCTGGGTGCGGATATCCGGCGAGGCGTTGCACAGGATCCAGTTCACGCCGTCGTCGCTGACGGCGATGGAGGACTGGGTGCGTGGCCGGGCGTTCAGGGCGCCGGCCCGCAGCCCGGCGCAATTGGCGCAGTTGCAGTTCCACTGCGGAAAACCACCGCCCGCGGCGGAGCCGAGAATCTGGATGAACATGGACGACCCCAAAAATGCGAGCCCCGGCCGGAGCCGGGGCTGATTCGATCAACGGTTAGCGAAGTACATGGTGACTTCGAAACCAATACGCAGGTCGGTGAAAGCGGGTTTGGTCCACATGGTCGATCCTCTTGTTATAGGCGCCGGAAGATTCCGACAGCCCAATTAAGCCCCCTGATCCGCCTTGAGCAGAATGGTACTTTGGAAGGAGACAGCGCCGTGCCTTGGTAGTGCCCGATGGGGGCACTCGATCCATTACAGCACGTTGGCTGCCAGTTGCCAGGCGAGACTGCATCAGCGGCATCGCACGCCCTTGCATTGCGCCGGGGAAACGCATTGGTGTCGGCGCAGGCGGAACCGGAGTAGCCGTACGACGGTGACGGCCGGTCGCCCGGAACACATAAAAAGGTTCTTTGCATTTCATGGGGACATGGTTGTTTGACACCGGACTGGCAAGATTGGGTGTGTTGAATGAAAGTTTTGCTTTCATGGG
>NZ_AZSV01000155.1:0-4458 GCF_000582595.1 Pseudomonas sp. BAY1663 | reverse complement strand
CGCGGGTGGTCTTGCCGGCGCCCGGCGGCGCCTCGAGCACGGCTTCGTCGCGCTGGCGCAGGGCCTGGCGCAACGCCGGCAGGGCTTCATCGATGGGTAGGGAACTCATGGACACTCGCTTAGCGGGCTGACGTCTCGACAACCGAGGCGCCCGCCCGTAGCGAGGCGCGTCAGTTGACGCTGTAACCGCGTCCGGCCAGGCAGGCGCCGAGGGCGCGCTGGTAGGTGTCGGCAACGCTCGCGGCCGGCGCCGACTGGGCGGTGGCCGGGTCGAAGCCGCTCTGGCTCACGGCCCAGCTATGGCACTCGTAGCGGTCGCGGCTCTGCTGCTCGGCACTCTGGCCCTTGGCCGGATAGGCGATGACATCATAACGCGTGGCCTCGCTGGCCGGCAGCGGCGGCTGGCTGACCGGCTCGTAGACGTTGCGCTCGGCGTTCCACAGGTAATAGGTTCCCGCCGCGATGAAATAGAGCATGCTGCCGATCCAGATCTCGCGCGCTCCGGCCGGCAGCCCATGGCCATGACGCGGGCCCGGCGCATGATGGTGGCGTGGACCGTCCGGCATGCCGTGCGGACCGGGCCCTGGGCCGGGCGGCGCGGCGAATGCCGGAAAGGCGAGGCAGGCGCAGAGAACTGTGGCAAGGCTTGCACGTGGCAACGACCAGGACATGATGCGGCTCCAGAGGAAGGACTGACGGCGCTCATTATCCGCGCGCCCGCCACCGCCTGCGGTCAGGCCTGTGTAAGGACTCGGTAAAAGCCGCCCGGATCGCCACGCCGGCACGGCGCTCCGAACACCCGCTGGCGCCATGCGGTCTGATGTCGAGAAAACATCATCCGGCCCTTGTATAGTTGCGCCAGATTTTTTCAGGAGGTCCCAATGCATACTCGTTCCCGTGTCATCGGCGGCGTGTTGGCCGTTTCCCTGTTCACCCAGCTGACGGCCTGCGGCACGCTGTTCTATCCCGACCGCCGCGGCCAGATCGAAGGCCGTATCGACCCGGCGATCGCCGTGCTCGACGCCGTCGGGCTGCTGTTCTACGTGATCCCCGGCCTGATTGCCTTCGGCATCGACTTCGCCACGGGGGCGATCTACCTGCCCGACGATCAATACTCCATGGCCCCGGAAAAGCTGCAGCAAGCCATCGGCGCCGACGGCCAGATCGACCAGGCCCGGCTGAAGGCCATCATCGAGCAGGAAATCGGCCGCAGCATGCCGCTGGATGACCCGCGCCTGATCCAGCACGGCGGCAGCATCGAACAACTGGCGGCCTTCGGCCTGCGGCCTGCCGCATGACCACGGCTATTGGCGCACGCCACCGATGAGTATCGATCGCGAACACGCCCGGCTCATGCGCCGGGCCACCGGTGCGGCGCTGGCGACGGCGATCCTGCTGGCGCTGAGCAAGGCAGTGGCCTGGTGGCTGAGCGGTTCGGTGAGCCTGCTCGGCGGCCTCACCGACTCGCTGCTCGACGGCGCCGCCTCGCTGCTCAACCTGCTGGCGGTGCATTACTCGCTGCGCCCGGCGGACGACGACCATCGCTATGGCCACGGCAAGGCCGAGGCCCTCGCCGGGCTCGGCCAGGCGGCGTTCATCTGCGTCAGCGCGATCCTGGTCGGGGTCCAAGGCGTCGACCGGCTGCTGCATCCGCAGCCGCTGGGCGCCCAGGGCATCGGCATCGCGGTCATGCTGTTCTCGCTGCTGATGACCGCCCTGCTGCTGACCTACCAGCGCCATGTGGTCAAGGTGACCGGCTCCACCGCGATCCGCGCCGACTCGCTGCACTACCGCTCGGACCTGCTGCTCAACGCCAGCATCCTGCTGGCCCTGATACTCGCCGGTTTCGGCTGGGAGCGCACGGATGCGCTGTTCGGCATCGGCATCGCCTTCTACATCTTCTGGAGCGCCGTGAGCATCGTCCGCGAAGCCGGAGCGGTGCTGATGGACACCGAACTATCGACCGAGATCAGCGAGCACATGCAGCAACTGGTGGGCGAAGTGCCGGGCGTGCACGGCTGCCATGATTTCCGCACGCGGGTCTCCGGGACGCGCTGGTTCGTACAGATGCACCTGGAACTGCCCGGCGAGCTGTCGCTGTCGCAGGCCCACGACCTGTGCGTGGCGGTCGAGCAGGCGATCAGCACGCGCTATCCGCAGGCCGAGGTGCTGGTGCACGCCGATCCGCTGGAGGTCTCGCCGCCGCATCGGTGAGCGTGGCTGGAACGAAAAAGACCACGCCGGGGCGTGGTCTCTTCGATTCGTCAGGCCGATGATAACGGCTGCTTCGCACGGCGCCTCGTGAGCACCGGGGGCCCGGACCGTCGGCCTGGATAAGGCCTTCGGCAGTCACGGCGGGGATCGCGTGCCGTGCCCGTTCTGCCGGGGGCTGAAGTTGGGATAAAGCTTACGCCTGCCGGCCCGACAGTGGATTGCGAAGATTGCTTTCAATGGCACCGCTTGCGCAACAAGTCGTCTTCAATCCATCATCTTGCGCAACAAACATCCGGAAGTATCAGTCCATGAGCAAACTCGACCGCTACGACCTGCGCATTCTCGCGGAATTGCAACACGACGCCCGCCTCTCCAACCAGGAACTCGCCGAACGCATCGGCCTGTCGCCATCGCCCTGCTCGCGGCGCGTCAAGCAACTCGAGGACGACGGCTACATCGCCCGCCAAGTCGCCCTGCTGGACCGCAAGCAGCTCGGCCTGACGCTCACCGCCTACGTACTGATCGGCATGGACCGGCATACCCCGGAACGCTTCGAGCACTTCGAGGAGATCATCGGCAAATGCCCGCAGGTGCTGGAGTGCAGCCTGGTCACCGGCATGGACGCCGACTACCAGCTCAAGGTCGTGGTGCCGGACATGGAGCACTACCAGCAGTTCCTGCTCGGCACCCTGACGCGCATCGAGGGCGTCTCCAGCGTGCGTTCCAGCTTCGTGTTGCGCCAGGTGGCCTCCAGCACCGAGCTGCCGCTGGAGCATCTGCGCAGCTGAGATACCGCTCACGAATCGAAGCAACACGCGCCGGTTGCATTGCGTATAATTCGCGCCGCCTTGCTATGCCCCGCGCGCGTCTATCCAAAAAGAGCTGCCCGCTCGCCTATAAGTATTGCTTCCCGCCGCTGCCATAGCTGATGTCGTCTGAGTTTCAGACCTAGCCATGCGGAGGACGCAATGGACCCAGCTGTTTTCGAAGAGTGGATGATGATCATCCTGGTCAGTGGCCTGGTGGCTTCATGGCCTTCATCGTCTGGGATCTAGCAAAGAAATCGAAGGCCGGTCGCTACGGCACCCTGGTGCTGTTCGGCGCGCTCGGGCTGGGCGTGCTGGGCTTCGTCATCAAGACGCTGGTGATCGGCAGCCTCGAAGGCATCTGACCGCTCACCTCCCGTTCACCCCTCTCCAGGCTGCGTCGCACCGACGCGGTCCGTGATTCGTTTTGCCCGAGGAAACCCCATGAAAGACACCGACCGCGTCATGCAGAGCTATGGTCGCTGTTGCGCCAGCCCGAGCTTCTTCGATGATTTCTACGTCAACTTCCTGTCCAGCTCGCCGGCGGTGCGCGACAAGTTCACCGATACCGACATGGTCGCGCAGAAGCAACTGCTGCGCGCTGGCATCCTCAATCTGGTGCTGTTCGCCCGCGGCATGCCCGACAGCAAGCTCAAGGCGCTCGGCCAGAGCCACAGTCGCGATGGCTTCGACATCCGCCCGGAACTCTACGACCTCTGGCTCGTCGCGCTGCTGAAGACCGTGCGGCAGCACGATGCGCAAGCCGGCAAGCCGGAGCTGGATGCCTGGCGCGGCGTCCTCGGCAAGGGCATCGAAGTGATCAAGTCGTACTACTGAGGCAGCGCCGGCGCTATAGCCGCGCCGGTACCTCGCGCCACTCGCCCGGCTGCAGGCCGTCCAGCGTCCAGGGCCCGATACGCACCCGTACCAGCCGCAGGGTCGGCAGGCCGACCGCGGCGGTCATGCGCCGCACCTGGCGGTTGCGCCCCTCGCGGATCACCAGTTCCAGCCAACTGGTCGGTACGCTCTTGCGAAAACGCACCGGCGGGTGGCGCGGCCACAGTTCAGGCTCCTCCAGGCGCCGCGCCTCGGCCGGCAGGGTCATGCCGTCGTTCAGCTCGACGCCCTGGCGCAGCCGCTCCAGCTGCGCCTCGTCCACCTCGCCTTCCACCTGCACCCAGTAGGTCTTGGCCAGCTTGTGCTTCGGGTCGGCGATACGCGCCTGCAAGCGACCGTCGTTGGTCAGCAGCAACAAACCCTCGCTGTCGCGATCCAGCCGCCCGGCCGGGTAGACGCCGGGCACCGGCACGAAATCCTTCAGCGTCGCGCGCCCGTCGGCATCGGCGAACTGGGTCAGCACATCGAACGGCTTGTTCAGCAACAGCAGCCGCGGCTCGGCCGGCGGTGCCTTGGCGACGCGCGCGGCGCGACCGGGCGG
>NZ_AZSV01000154.1:0-4543 GCF_000582595.1 Pseudomonas sp. BAY1663 | reverse complement strand
CTCGCCAGCGCTGGGCGCCAGCGCCGCCCCGGCCGGAGCGGCTACCGTCGCGGCGCTGCCCCCCAACGGCTTGATACCTTCGATATCGCCGCCATCGCTGACCTGCACGACGAAGGAGCGGCCATTGACCTCGACGGTGTACACCTCTGGCTTGCCCGCCTCACGCGGCGGCAGCTCATTGCCCGTCGGTGCGGGCTCGAAGGCCGCCGGATTATCGCGATTTTCGAGGAACTTGAGGCCGATCTGCGGGAACAGCGCATAAGTCAGGACATCATCGATCGCATCCGCCGCCAGCTTGATGCCCTTTTCCTGCGCCAGCCCGTTCAGCTCGGCCGTCAGGCGATCCATTTCCGGCTGCAACAGGTCGGCCGGACGGCAGGTGATGACCTCGGCACCATCCAGCACGCGCGCCTGCAACTGCGCATTGAACGGAGCGGGCGCCGCGCCGTATTCACCCTTGAGGACACCGGCGGTTTCCTTGGTGATCGACTTGTAGCGCTCGCCGGTCAGCACGTTGATCACGGCCTGGGTGCCGACGATCTGCGAGGTTGGCGTAACCAGCGGGATGAACCCTAGGTCCTCGCGCACGCGCGGGATTTCCGCGAGCACCTCGTCGAACTTGTCCAGGGCACCCTGCTCTTTCAGCTGCCCTTCCATATTGGTCAACATGCCGCCAGGCACCTGTGCCACGAGGATTCGCGAGTCGACACCGCGCAGGGTGCCTTCGAATTTCGCGTACTTCTTGCGCACCTCGCGGAAGTAGGCCGCAATCTCTTCGAGCAACTCGAGGTTCAGACCGGTATCGCGGTCGGTTCCCTGGAAGATCGCCACCACCGACTCGGTCGGTGAATGGCCGTAGGTCATCGACAGCGAGGAAATCGCGGTGTCGACGTTGTCGATACCGGCTTCCACCGCCTTGAGAATGGCCGCTGTGGAGAGCCCCGCGGTGGCATGGCACTGCATATGGATTGGAATGGCGAGACTGGCCTTCAGCCGTGACACCAGCTCGAATGCCATGTACGGCGTGAGAATGCCAGCCATGTCCTTGATCGCCACCGAGTCGGCGCCCATGTCTTCGATCTGCTTGGCCAGGTCCACCCACATCTCGAGGGTATGCACCGGGCTGGTGGTGTAGGAGATCGTGCCCTGGGCATGCTTGCCCTGGCGCTTGACCGCATGCAGCGCGGTATCCAGGTTGCGTGGATCGTTCATCGCATCGAACACGCGGAACACATCCACACCGTTGACCGCCGCCCGCTCGACGAACTTCTCCACCACGTCGTCGGCGTAGTGCCGGTAACCCAGCAGGTTCTGGCCGCGCAGCAGCATCTGCTGACGGGTATTGGGCATGGCTTTCTTGAGTTCGCGGATGCGCTCCCAAGGGTCTTCGCCGAGATAGCGAATGCAGGCATCGAAAGTCGCGCCGCCCCAGCTCTCCACCGACCAGAAGCCCACCTGGTCGAGCTTCGCCGCAATCGGCAACATGTCCTCCAGGCGAATGCGGGTGGCGAGAATGGATTGGTGGGCATCGCGCAGCACCACGTCGGTGATGCCGAGCGGCTGTTTTGCAACGGTCATGGAAGGAACTCCCTTTCCAGAGTCAACCGCGGCGCGCGCGGTGTTGATGAATCGCGGCCTGGATGGCAGCAAGAATATCCGCATCCGTCTCGGCTGCGACCGCCTGCGCGGACGCCGCCTGAGGAACAGGCTCGCCGACGAAGCGGCCGGCCAGGTAGGACATCAAGCGAATACAAAGGATCAACAGAATGAGGAAGGTGTAGACGAAACCTATGCCGAACAGCATGAGTTCGACACCTTCAAGCAGGAGTTGGCTGGGGGTCATCGGGATTCCCTTGTCAGCAGCTCAAGCTGCTTGTTATTCGCGGCGTTAGTTCGGACCTGTTTCGCGACACGCGAAACGGCCGAACAGTAGCCCGAAACAGAGAGCCAAGGCAAACCCGAATAAGCGACGAAAAGCGAACTACAGCAGGAAGATCGTCGCTAAACCGAGGAAGATGAAGAACCCGCCACTATCGGTCATGGCGGTGATCATCACGCTCGCCCCCATCGCCGGATCACGTCCCAGGCGCGCCAATGTCATGGGAATCAGCACGCCCATGAGCGCGGCGAGCAGCAGATTCAGCGTCATCGCCGCAGTCATCACCACCCCTAGAGACCAGCTACCATACAGCCAGTAGGCCACCAGGCCGATCACGCCTCCCCATACCAGGCCATTCACCAGACCGACGCCCACCTCCTTGCGCAACAGACGGGTGGTGTTGCCGGTTCCCACCTGATCCAGGGCCATGGCACGCACGATCATGGTGATGGTCTGGTTGCCGGAATTGCCGCCGATGCCTGCGACAATTGGCATCAGGGCAGCCAGGGCAACCAGCTTCTCGATGGAGCCATCGAACAGGCCGATCACCCGCGAGGCGATGAATGCGGTGATCAGATTCACCGCCAGCCAGGCCCAGCGGTTGCGCACGGACTTCCAGACCGAGGCGAAGATATCTTCCTCCTCGCGCAGACCGGCCATGTTGAGGACTTCACTCTCGCTTTCCTCGCGGATCAGGTCGACCATTTCGTCGATGGTCAGACGGCCGATCAGCTTGCCGCTCTTGTCCACCACCGGCGTGGAGACCAGGTCGTAGCGTTCGAAGGCCTGCGCGGCATCGTAGGCGTCCTCGTCCGGATGGAAAGTGACCGGGTCGCTGGCCATCACCTCGGCCACCTGCTTGTCCGGATCATTGACCAGCAGCCGCTTGATCGGCAGCACCCCCTTGAGCACGCCGTCGTAGTCCACCACGAAGAGCTTGTCGGTATGCCCCGGCAGCTCCTTGAGCCGCCGCAGGTAGCGCAACACCACCTCGAGGCTGACGTCCTCGCGGATGGTGACCATCTCGAAGTCCATCAGCGCGCCGACCTGATCCTCCTCGTAGGACAGGGCCGAACGCACCCGCTCGCGCTGCTGCGCATCGAGGGTTTCCATCAGCTCGTGGACGACGTCGCGCGGCAGTTCGGGCGCCAGGTCGGCGAGCTCGTCGGCGTCCATCTCCTTGGCGGCCGCGAGCAACTCGTGATCGTCCATGTCGGCGATCAGGGTCTCGCGTACCGCGTCGGAGACTTCGAGCAGGATGTCGCCGTCGCGCTCGGCCTTGACCAGTTGCCAGACGGTCAGGCGCTCGTCGAGCGGCAGCGCCTCGAGGATATGGGCGACGTCGGCGGGGTGCAGCTCATCCAGCTTGCGCTGCAGTTCGGCGAGGTTCTGCCGCTGATCGAAGTCCTCGGCGAATTCCGGCGGCTGGTCATCCTGGCGCTGCGATGCGTCTTCGATCAGTTTGTGCCGGTGCAGCAGTTCGATCACCTGCGCCAGGCGATCCTGCAAGGTTTCTTGCGGCTTCTTTGCTTCTACTTCTGTCATGGCGCACTCCACCCCCAGCCACGGAGCACGCCAGGGGAATCAATCAATCAATACGTGATTGGCAAGCAGGAAACGTGAACGACTACTGGGCAAGTCCATAAGAAGGGTTGTTCCACAGGCCACGCGGGCAGATGCGGAATCATAACATCCGGCGGTGCGCTCGACGTCGCCAAGAGTAGTCAATACAGCAACTTGCGCGCACTGCGGGGTAAAAAAAGCGACCTCACTCCAGGAAAACCGAAGCCGCCCGTTCTGTCGACGCCTTCACGTTGCGGCGAGACACGAATGAACGGTCAAGTTTTATCAAGTAGGCTGGCCTGGCCATTTTTCAGTCAAGGAGGACGAAAATGCGGCGCCTATCGATCTGCATGGGCCTGCTGTTGCTGGCGGCCCCGGCGCACTCGGCAAGCGTGTTTCGCTGCATCGACGAGCAGGGGCACGTCACCTTCAGCCAACAAGGCTGCCCTTCGGAGCAGAACCAGCAGCGGCAGCAGGCAGCCAACCCCACCCCCAGCTCGGGAAAGGCCGTGCCCATGGCCAAGCCGAAGCCCGCCAGAAGCGGCAAGCGCAAGGAGGAAGATTCGCTGACCGTCGTCGCCGAGCAGGATGATGGCTGCGGCAACCAGGTGACGGGCCGCGAGCGGCGCAGCGCAATCATCAGCCAGAACATCCGGGCGGGAATGACCAGGCGCGACGTGGAAAGCGCGCTCGGTCGGCCGGAGCAGGTCACGAGCAGCAATGGCCGCACCCGCCTGCGTTTCCGCGACACCGGCGGTCAGGTCCGCACGGTGAGCTTCGACGAAAATGGCTGCGTGCTGGGCAAACGCTAATAGCTCGGCCGGCTTGAAGCTTGAAGCTTGAAAAGCATCGCCCCGGGGTCGGGCCTCCCACAAAAGCAGTGGGTGCACCCCGAACCCTGTGGGCGCGCCCTCCCGGCAATGCAGGCCGCAGGACTGCCAAAGGGAAGCCCAAATCGTCCCGTAGCCGGGATGGCAGCCCACAAACGAAAAGGGCCTGCATCGCTGCAGGCCCCCTTCGATATGGCGCACTCAGGAGGATTCGAACCTCCGACCGCTCGGTTCGTAGCCGAGTACTCTATCCAGCTGAGCTATGAGTGCG
>NZ_AZSV01000153.1:0-4783 GCF_000582595.1 Pseudomonas sp. BAY1663 | reverse complement strand
CGCTGCCGCAGGGTCCGGCGCTGCCGCCGACGCCCGCCCCTGCCGCGCCCACGGCCGGCACGCACCATATCGACTTCCCCTCCAACCAGAGCCATCTGATGCTCGCCCAGCTCGGCATCCCGCGCGGCCATCCGGACTACGCGGCGCTCTACCTGGGCAACCAGATCCTCGGCGGCGGCGGCTTCGGCACCCGGCTGATGGAGGAAGTCCGCGAGAAGCGCGGCCTGACCTACGGCATCTACTCCGGCTTCAGCCCGATGCGCGCCGAAGGGCCGTTCATGATCAGCATGCAAACCCGCGCCGAACTCACCGACGGCGCGCTGGAGCTGGTCCAGCGACTGGTGCGCGACTACCTTGCCGAAGGTCCCACCGAGGCCGAGCTGGAGCGCAGCAAGCGCGAGATCGCCGGCAGCTTCCCGCTGTCCACCGCGAGCAACGCCGACATCGTCGGCCAGCTCGGCAGCATCGGCTTCTATGGCCTGCCGCTGAGTTACCTGGAAGATTTCATGGGCGAAATCCAGGCGCTGACGGTCGAACAGGTGAAGACGGCGATGGACAAGCACCTGCAGGCCGACGCCTTCGTCATCGTTACCGCCGGCCCCAGCGTCGAGCAGCAACCGCTGCCGCCACCCAGCGACAAACCAGCCGAACAGCCCAGCACGGTTCCGGAGCATTGATGGCCAATCCCCCCATTCGTCCCAGCGCCCACGGCGGCCAGGGCCAGTTGCGCATCATCGGCGGCGAATGGCGCTCGCGCCGCTTCAGCTTCCCCGATGCCGAGGGCCTGCGGCCGACGCCGGACCGGGTTCGCGAGACCCTGTTCAACTGGCTGGCGCCCTACCTCTCCGGCGCCCGCGTGTTCGACCCGTTCACCGGCAGCGGCGCGCTCTACCTGGAGGCGCTGTCGCGCGGCGCCGGCATGGCCCTGGCGCTGGACGTCAACGCCAACGCCATCGCCAGCCTGCGCAAGCACCTGGACACGCTCAACTGCGGCCACGGCCAGCTGCTACAAAGCGACGCGCTGCGTTACCTGGAAACCCAGTCGCCGGCGACCTTCGACCTGGTCTTTCTCGATCCGCCGTTCAACAAGAACCTGTTGCAGCCGGCCTGCGAACTGCTGGAAAGCAGGGGCTGGCTGGCCGAGCACGCCTGGATCTACACCGAGAGCGAAGCCGTGCCTTCCAGCCTCGGCCTGCCGGGCAACTGGCGACTGCACCGCGAGAAGAAGGCCGGCAAGGTGCACTACGCACTGTGGGAGCGCCAGGCCCGGTAGCGGCGCTTTTTCGTAGGCGCCAGCTTGCTGGCGATCAGCGAAGTCGAGTCATCGCCGAGACGACAAGCCGCAACAAAAACCAGGCTCAGCCAGTGGTCCTTTCAGTAGAACTCGACCGGCTGCCCGGCGCGATCGAAGGCCAGGAAGCGGCCGACATTGCCGGTCTCGATGGCACCGACCATCATCTTCAGCGGCTGCTCGGCCTCATCCGCGCCGGGCGTGATGCCCGCCTGACCGGGCAATGCGGCGGCGAACAGCAGGTCCCAGGCCACGCCGGTGCGCTCCGACTCCTCGCGCAGCGCCGCGAAGCCGCTCAGCTCCTCGGGCAGCTTGTCGACGCAGAGCACCGGCTTGAGCGAGCCGCCGGCATTCTCCTCGAAGCGCCGGCGCTCGGCCTCGGTGGCGTCCTCGGGCAGCTCGGCGCTGACGAAGACGAACAGCAGCCGCTGAGGTTCGTGCTGCCGGCGCGCGGCATCCAGCAATCGATCGAAGGGGGTGATGGTCATGGACGAGGTTCCGGATAGCGATTCGACGCCCACTGTTCACTGCCCGGCGGACGCTGGCCATATCTCCAAAGACATATACCCGCTGGATGGCGGCACCATTCAACCCCTGGATGGTGCTTTTCTTTCTGGCCGCATGGCATTAGGGTCTGTTGACGTTTCATTGCGAGCCGCGTTGCTGCGTCAAATGGCGCCAGGCAAGGCGCGGGACGCAGGTAATGGTCATTCCCTTGCCAAGTCCCGCAACGCCGCATGGCGCCATTTGACGCGCAACCCGAAGGGCCGGGCCTGTTTTTGCGCGATGCGGCGTTACTCGTCGCTGATTTGGAATGACCAAACTTCGCTCCTCGTGCCTTGCCTCGCGTAAAAACAGGCTTCGGCGCGGCCGCGAATGAAACATCAACAGACCCTAGGGTCCGGAGAAACAGACGAGCCGCACAAGCATCCCGTGTCCGACGCCTTCCAACCCGCCTGGTGGCTCCCCGGGCCGCACCTGCAGACCCTGTGGAACCCGTTCTTCCGCACCGCGCCGCGGCTCGCGCGCCGGCGCGAGCGGCTGTGGCTGGCCGATGGCGATTTCATCGACCTCGACTGGCACGGCCCGCACGACGCCACGGCGCCGCTGGTACTGGTGCTGCACGGCCTCACTGGTTCGTCCAGCTCGCTCTACGTACTCGGCCTGCAACAGCAACTGGCTGCCCAGGACTGGGCCAGCGTGGCGATCAACTGGCGCGGCTGCTCGGGCGAACCCAACCTGCTGCCACGCGCCTACCACTCCGGCGCCAGCGACGACCTCGCCGAGGTGATCGCCCATCTGCAGGCCTGCCGCCCGCTGGCGCCGCTGCATGCCGTGGGCTATTCGCTGGGCGGCAACGTGCTGCTCAAGTACCTGGGCGAGACCGCCGCCGACTGCCCGTTGCGCAAGGCAGTGGCGGTGTCCGTGCCGTTCCGCCTGGACCAGTGCGCCGACCGCATCGGCCTGGGCTTCTCGCGGATCTACCAGGCGCACTTCATGAAGGCCATGGTCGCCTACGTGCAGGACAAGCAGCAGCGCTTCCAGCGCGAGGGCCTGGTCGAGCACCTCGGCGCCCTGCAGCGCCTCGGCCCGCTGCAGGGCATGCGCACCTTCTGGGACTTCGACGGCCGCATCACCGCGCCGCTGCATGGCTTCAGCGACGCCCAGGACTACTACCGGCGCGCCTCGAGCCGCTATTTCCTTCCTACCATCGCGATCCCGACCCTGCTGATCCAGGCCGCCGACGACCCCTTCGTGTTCCGCCACAGCCTGCCGCAGGCCACCGAGCTGTCACCCTCCAGCCTGCTCGAACTGCATGCCAGGGGCGGCCATGTCGGTTTCATCGAAGGCACGCCGAGGCGACCGCGCTACTATCTGGAGCGCAGGATTCCGCAGTGGCTGCAGGCGCCCTGAGCGCACCATCGTCGCGCGTCGATGCCTGCCCAGGCCGCACCGCAGTGCATGGCCACGCAGGCGATCCGGCCCCGCGCCACCCTGCAAAATCTGCCAGCCAGCCGGGCGATCGCCTGTAGATGGCCCATGATCGGTCATGTATCCAGGCAAATCGCCACACGGCCTTCAGGCTTTACGCTGCCGATACCGAGCCGCTACCATCCACACCCCCACGCATGCGTCAGGACGCCGCGATGAATCGAGTGTTGTATCCGGGAACCTTCGATCCCATCACCATGGGCCACGCCGATCTGGTGGAACGCGCCTCGCGCCTGTTCGATCAGGTGATCATCGCCGTGGCGGCCAACCCGAAGAAGAACCCGCTGTTCCCGCTGGAGCAACGCGTGGAACTGGCTCGCGAGGTCACCAAGCACCTGCCGAACGTCGAGGTCATGGGTTTTTCCACCCTGCTGGCGCACTTCGTCAAGGAGCAGAACGCCAACATCCTGCTGCGGGGCCTGCGCGCGGTTTCCGACTTCGAATACGAATTCCAGCTGGCCAACATGAACCGCCAGCTGGCGCCCGATGTGGAGAGCCTGTTCCTCACCCCCTCGGAGAAGTACTCCTATATTTCCTCGACGCTGGTGCGCGAGATCGCCTCGCTCGGCGGGGACGTCTCCAAGTTCGTCCATCCGGCGGTGATGCAGGCGCTCAAGGAGCGCTTCGGCCAGGCCTGACGCCCGCCGTTGCTCGGCACCAGGGTGCACGAGCACGGCCGATGCGGCACAATTGGCCGGTCGTTATTTAGCTATGCCGTGGCTCGCGTCGCGGCTGGAGTTCGCTGGATGTCCCTGAAAATCACCGATGACTGCATCAACTGCGATGTGTGCGAGCCCGAGTGCCCGAACAGCGCCATTTCCCAGGGCGAGGAAATCTACGTCATCGATCCCAACCTCTGCACCGAATGCGTCGGTCACTATGACGAGCCGCAGTGCCAGCAGGTATGCCCGGTCGACTGCATCCCGCTCGACGAGAACAACGTCGAGAGCAAGGACGAGCTGATGCGCAAGTACCTGATCATCACCGGCAAGGCCTGATGATCCACGGGTGGCAGGCCCGACGCCTCTCGCGGCTGCGCGAGGGCCTCAAGGCCTCCGTCACCCTCCTGCTGCTGTTGGCCTGCACCGTCCAGGCCAACCCGCTGGAGAACGGCGCCGTCGCCACCGCTCACCCGCTGGCCAGCGACGTCGGCCGGCAGATCCTCCAGGCCGGCGGCAATGCCTTCGACGCCAGCGTCGCGATCAGCGCCGCCCTGGCCGTGGTCGAACCCTACGGCTCGGGCCTCGGCGGCGGCGGCTTCTTCCTCCTGCGCGAAGCCGGCGCGCCGGCCCGCCACCGCTTCCTCGATGCCCGCGAACGCGCACCGCGTTCCGCCACGCCGGACATGTACCTGCGCGACGGCGAATTCCAGCGCCAGCTGAGCCTCGACGGCCCGCTCGCCGCGGCGATTCCCCGGCACGCCGGCGGCACTCGTCGAACTCGCCGAAACGCGCGGGCGCCTGCCGCTGAAAACCAGCCTGGCGCCGGCCATCGCCCTGG
>NZ_AZSV01000152.1:0-4813 GCF_000582595.1 Pseudomonas sp. BAY1663 | reverse complement strand
CCGGCCGACGCGGATCTCGCCGCGGTCGTCGAGGCCGGCGGCGCGTGCCGGGGCCAGGCTGACGGTGGCGATGGCCTGTGGCAGATCATAGTCGTTGTCCTGCTCGGCCAGGCCCAGCGCGGCCTGCAGCAGGCTGGCCGGGTAGTAGTCGCTGGAGAGGATGTCCAGCACGCCGCGCCGGGCCAGGTCGGCGGCGGCGATGTTGCCCGAGTGCGAGCCGCCGCGGACGATGTTCGGCGCGCCCATCAGCACCTTCAGCCCGCGCGCGTGGCTGGCCTCGGCGGCCTCGAAGGTGGTCGGGAACTCGGCGATGGCCATGCCGTAGCCGGCCGATTCGGCGACGTGTTCGAGGGTCGCGTCGTCGTGGCTGGCCAGCGCCAGGCCGCGGCCCTGGCAGATGTCGACGATGGCGGCGCGCTGCGCATCGCTGTGGCGCGCCGAGTTGGCCAGCTGTTCGGCGACGAAGGCGTCCATTTCCGCCGGGCTCAGGTGGTACTTGCCCATGTAGTACTCGCGGTACTTGGCCATGCGCGCGAATTGGCGCTGGCCCGGCGCGTGGTCCATCACCGAGACCAGCTGCACCAGCGGCTGCTCGACCAGCTCGCGGAACAGTTCCAGGCATTGCGGGTGGCTGACCTCGCAGCGCAGGTGCAGGCGGTGTTCGGCGCGGGTCTGCCCGGCGGCCTCGGCATCGGCGATGGCTTCGAGCATCGTGCCCAGCTGCTGCATGCGCTTGCCCTTGGGGTTGATGTCGCCGATCGACAGCGCATCGAACACCGTGGTGATGCCGGCGGCGACGATCTGCGCGTCGTGGGTCAGCACCGCCGAGGCCGACGGCCAGTCGACGCCCGGGCGCGGGCTCATGTGCTTTTCCAGGTTGTCGGTGTGCAGTTCCACCAGCCCCGGCAGCAGCAGGTCGCCGCCGAGGTCCTGGGCCTGCGGCAGCTGGCTGGCGCCTTCGCCGATGTCGGCGATCAGGCCGTCACGGATCAGCAGGCTGCCGTGGATCACCGCCTCGGCAGTGACCAGCCGGGCGTTGCTGAGTATCTGTTCAGCCGGCATGGGCGAGGTCCTCCTGCGTCATGTCCAGGTAACGGTCGGCGACCGCCTCGCGGATCGCGCGGTCGTGGAAGATGCCGATCAGCGCGCTGCCGGCGGCTTTGGCCTCGGCGATCAGCTCGAGCACCACGCGGGCATTGGCTTCGTCCAGCGAGGCGGTGGGTTCGTCCAGCAGCAGCACCGGCCAGCCGACCATGAAGCCGCGGGCGAGGTTGACCCGCTGCTGCTCGCCGCCGGAGAAGGTGCCGGGCGCCAACTGCCAGAGCCGTTCGGGAATGTTCAGCCGGCTGAGCAGCGCCTTGGCCCGTGCCTCGGCATCGGCACGACTCCAGCCACGGGCCAGCGCCGGTTCCATCACCACCTCCAGCGCCGGCACCCGCGGGATCACCCGCAGGAACTGGCTGACGTAGCCCAGCGTCTGCCGGCGCACGGCGAGCACCTGGCGCGGCGCGGCGCCGACCAGTTCCAGCCAGTCGCCGGCGTGGCGGATGCGGATGCTGCCGGCGGCGGCCAGGTAGTTGCCGTAGAGCGTGCGCAGCAGGGTCGACTTGCCGGCGCCGGAGCGGCCGTGCAACACCAGGCATTCGCCGGCGCCGACGTGGAAGTCCAGCCCGCGCAGCACCTGCAGGCTGACGCCGTGCTGCTGGTGCAGGGTGAAGGTCTTGGCGAGGTCACGGACCTCGATCAGGGTATTCATGGGTGCACTCCTGGCGGGAAGGAAGCGGCCGGATCGCCAGCAAGCTCGCTCCTACAGATGCGGTCGGAGCGGCGCGCTGGTGTAGGAGCCGGCTTGCCGGCGATGGGACGGGCGATGGCGCTCATGGCTGCAGCACCGAGGACACCAGCAACTGCGTATAGGGATGCTGCGGGTCGTCGAGGATCTGGTCGGTGAGGCCGGCCTCCACCACCCGCGAGCGGCGCATCACCATCAGCCGGTCGGCCAGCAGCCGTGCCACGGCGAGGTCGTGGGTGACGATCACCACCGCCAGGTCCAGCTCGCGCACCAGCCCGCGCAAGAGGTCGAGCAGGCGTGCCTGCACCGACACGTCGAGCCCGCCGGTGGGTTCGTCCATGAACACCAGCCTCGGTCCGGAGACCAGGTTGCGGGCGATCTGCAGGCGCTGCTGCATGCCGCCGGAGAAGGTCCGTGGCAGGTCGTCGATGCGCGCCGGGTCGATCTCCACCTGCTTGAGCCAGTCGAGTCCGGCAGTGCGCAGCCGGCCATAGTGGCGTACGCCCTGGGCCATCAGCCGTTCGCCGATGTTGGCGCCGGCCGACACGCCCATGCGCAGGCCGTCGCGCGGGTTCTGCTCGACGAAGCCCCATTCGCTGCGCAGCAGCGTGCGCCGCTCGGCCTCGCTGGCGGCGTAGAGGTCCAGCCAGTCGCCGCCGCCATCGCGGTAGAGCACGCTGCCGCGATCCGGCGGGCAGCGCCCGCAGAGCGCCGAGAGCAGGGTGGACTTGCCCGAGCCGGACTCGCCGACGATGCCCAGCACCTCGCCGGGGTAGAGGTCGAAGGACACGCCCTGGCAGCCCTTGTCCGGGCCGTACAGGCGGGTCAGCTCGCGCACCGTCAGCAGCGGTTCGGCGCAGGCGGTCGGGGCGGGCTGCAGCTGTTCGACGGCGCTCATGGGCGGTTCTCCTGGCGTTGCACGCGCTGCGCGCAGTAGTCGGTATCCGAGCAGACGAAGCGCTTGGTCCCGGCGTCGTCGACGATCAGCTCGTCGAGGAAGGAATCGCCGCTGCCGCAGATGGCGCAGCAGGCGTCCCACTTCTGCACCTCGAAGGGATGGTCCTCGAAGTCCAGGCTGGCCACGCGGGTGTACGGCGGCACGGCGTAGAGGCGCTTCTCGCGGCCGGCGCCGAACAGCATCAGCGCCGGGCTCAGGTGAAGCTTGGGGTTGTCGAATTTGGGAATCGGCGAGGGGTCCATCACGTAGCGCCCGTCCACCGTCACCGGGTAGGCGTAGGCGGTGGCGATATGGCCGAAGGTGGCGATGTCCTCGTAGAGCTTGACGTGCATCACCCCGTAGTCGCCCAGCGCGTGCATGGTGCGCGTCTCGGTTTCCGACGGCTCGATGAAGCGCAGCGGCTCCGGAATCGGCACCTGGTAGACCATGATCTGCCCGGCGGCCAGCGGCGTTTCCGGGATGCGGTGACGGGTCTGGATCACCGTCGCCGCGGGGGTGCGTTCGGTGGTGGCGACCCCGGCGGTGCGGGCGAAGAAGCGCCGGATCGACACCGCGTTGGTGGTGTCGTCGGCGCCTGGTCGATCACCTTGAGCACGTCGTCGGCGCCGAGGATTGCGGCGGTCAGCTGCATGCCGCCGGTGCCCCAGCCGTAGGGCAGCGGCATCTCGCGGCCGCCGAAGGGCACCTGGTAGCCGGGGATGGCGACCGCCTTGAGCAGCGCGCGGCGGATCATGCGCTTGGTCTGCTCGTCGAGGTAGGCGAAGTTGTAGCCCGCCTCGCGGGCGGGAATGGCCTGGGCATTCATGCGCGTTTCTCCTTCGCCGGCGTCTCGACGGCCATCTCGGCCGGTTCGGCCTGCGGCTGGCGCAGCTTGCGGATCAGTTCCAGCTCGGACTGGAAGTCGACGTAGTGCGGCAGCTTCAGGTGCGAGACGAAGCCGGCGGCCTCGACGTTGTCGCAGTGCATCAGGACGAATTCCTCCTGCTGCGCCGGGCCCTGCACCTCCTCGCCGTACTCGCCGGCACGCAGCGCGCGGTCGACCAGCGCCATGCCCATCGCCTTGCGCTCGGCATAGCCGAAGGCCAGGCCGTAGCCGCGGGTGAACTGCGCCTGCTCGGCGCTGTCGCCGACGAACTGGTTGACCATCTCGCACTCGGTCAGCTCGATGTCGCCGAGGCAGACCGGGAAGCCCAGCTCCTGCGGCTCGATCCAGACCTCCACCGCGCCGATGCGGATCTCGCCGGCGAACGGGTGGTTGCGGCCGTAGCCGCGCTGGGTCGAGTAGCCCAGCGCCAGCAGGAAGCCCTCGTCGCCACGGGCCAGCGCCTGCAGGCGTTCGGCGCGGCCGGCCGGCAGCGCCAGCGGCTCGCGGGTGAGGTCCGGCACCGGCTCGCCGTGGTCGGGCTCCGGGGTCATCAGCTTCGGCGCCGAGCAGGTCGAGCACCCGCGGGCAGTCGCCCAGGCTGGCGCCTTCGTCGACCGGCGGGCCGGGGCGTTCGCCTTCGGCGAGCAGGGCGAAGTCGAGCAGGCGGTGGGTGTAGTCGAAGGTCGGGCCGAGCAGCTGGCCGCCGGGCACGTCCTTGAAGGTTGCCGAGATGCGCCGGCTAAGCTGCATGGCGCCGGTGTCCAGCGGCAGGCTTTCGGCGAAGCGCGGCAGCGTGGTGCGGTAGGCGCGCAGGAGGAAGATCGCCTCGACCAGATCACCGGCGGCCTGCTTGATCGCCAGCGCGGCGAGTTCCTCGTCGTACAGCGAGCCTTCGCTCATCACTCGCGCCACGGCGAGCGGTAGCTGCTGGCGGATTTGCTCGACGCCGAGCTCGGCAATGCCGGTATCGCCGCGGCGCTTCTTCGCCAGCAGTGCGTGGGCGTTGTCGATGGCCTGTTCGCCACCCTTGACCGCGACGTACATCAGGCCACCTCCTGCAGCGAATCGCCGATGCGCGTGCTGCGCGGCAGGCCGAGCACCTGGCCGTCGGCACAGAACAGCGCGTCCAGCCCGCGCGGGAAGTCGATCCGCGCGGCGCGTTGCTGCCAGAACGCCGGCGCCAGCGGCAGGCCGACCA
>NZ_AZSV01000151.1:0-4917 GCF_000582595.1 Pseudomonas sp. BAY1663 | reverse complement strand
GGCGTCCTGCCCCCGGGTCGGCGACCAGCGCCGCGACCGGCTGGCGCTGGCGCAGCAGCTGCAGTTGCCCCGTCGCCAGTTGGCCGTAGTAACTACTGCAGCCGATCAGACCAACGGCAAGCAGCACGGGAACCCAGCGCAGGGTACGGCGGTCGATCAAGGCGGCGTTGGCTTTCGGCATCGGGAAACCGTAGAGGTCGAGACTGGCGCACCCTACAAAGCCGCGCGCCGCAAGCAATCCCGCGTGCCGATCACTCTTGCAAAATCCCTTGCCGGGCCCCGTGGTTCCCGGCTGGAGTTCGTAAATGCGCGGTTTCCTCCTTGTGTTGTTGCTATCCAGTCTCGCCGGCTGCTCGCTGTGGCTGCCCAAACCCGACCCGGCGCAGGCCTGGATCGAACTCACCCCCCACGGCGAAACCCGTCTGCAGGCGCTGGCGGTGGACGGCCGGGCGCTGGACGACGACCGCTACTTCCAGGTCATGCCCGGCAGCCGCACGCTGGAGATGCGCTACCGCTTCGAGGTCGACGGCGACGACATCGGCCCGGGCAGCGCACCGCTGCCGCGTGATTGCCGGCTGACCCTGGCATACGACCGCTTCGCCGCCGGCTCGCACTATCGCCTGGTCGCCGGCGGCTACGGCTTCCGCCCCTGGGCCAAGCTCTACGACCAGCACCAGTACCTGCTGGCCCGCGCCGAGGAACAGGGTTGCGGCGACCTCGCCGGGCGTTGAGCGCACGTTGAAAAGCCGCGCCATCTGGCGCAGGCTCGACGGATGACGACGGGGCCGGAACGCCTCGTCCCGCCCATCCGCCCGGAGGGTTACCCCATGCGCCTGCTTCCTGCCCCGCTGCTCGCCCTGGCCCTGGCCGGGTGCGCCAGCCCGCTGCCGCCGCACGATCCGAACATGGCCTGGGTCGACATGACGGCGCAGCCCAGCGACATCTTCATGTCCGACCGCCTGGACCGCAAACGCACCCCCGACGGCCGCTATTTCCTGGTGCCGCCGGGCGCCCATGAGCTCGAGGCACGCTACGAATTCGAGGTCACCGGCGGCGCCTTCGGCCTGTTCGGCGAAACCCACACCATGCGCTGCACCCTGGTGATCCGCTACGACGATTTCCAAGCCGGCCGGCGCTACCTGTTCCAGGCCCGCTCGCTGGGCTTCACCCCGCAGCTGGCTGCGCGACGAGCAGCGCAACGTACTGGTCGAAGCCAAGGCCGAGCACTGCCACTGACCGTCTTCATTGTCCGAGGAACCCTATGTCCCGTATTGCCCAGACCCGTTTTTCCGCCCTCGACCTGGCGCCAATCCGCGACGACGGCACGCCGGCGCAGGCGCTGCACAACGCCCTGGCGCTGGCCCGGCATGTCGAGGCGCTCGGCTTCGAACGCCTCTGGGTCGCCGAACACCACAACATGGACGGCATCGCCAGCGCCGCCACCGCCGTGCTGATCGGCTATCTGGCCGCCCATACCGAACGCATCCGCCTCGGCGCCGGCGGGGTGATGCTGCCCAACCATGCGCCGCTGGTGATCGCCGAGCAGTTCGGCACGCTGGAGGCGCTCTACCCCGGGCGCATCGACCTGGGTCTGGGACGCGCGCCGGGGGCCGATCAGTTCACCGCCCAGGCGCTGCGCCGCGACCGCATGGGCAGCGCCGACGATTTTCCACAGGATGTCGAGGAGCTGGAAATGCTGCTCGGCCCGCGCCAGCCGAACCAGCGGGTGATCGCCATGCCCGGGGTGAACAGCAACGTGCCGATCTGGCTGCTCGGCTCCAGCCTGTTCAGCGCCCAGCTGGCGGCGGCCAAGGGCCTGCCGTATGCCTTCGCCTCGCACTTCGCGCCGCGCTACATGCACCAGGCGATCACGCTCTACCGCGACAACTTCCAGCCCTCGGCGGTGCTCGACGAACCCTACGTGATGCTCGGCGTGCCGCTGATCGCCGCCGACAGCGACGAGCGGGCCGAATACCTGGCCACCAGCGTCTACCAGCGCATCCTCGCGCTGATCCGCGGCCAGAGCCTGGTGCTGCGCCCGCCGGTGCAGAGCATGCAGGGGCTGTGGCTGCCGCACGAGCAGCAGGCGGTGGGCGACTTCCTCGGCCTGGCGCTGGTCGGCGGGCCGCAAAAGGTCCGCGCGCGGCTGGAGGTGCTGCTGGAGCAGACCCGTGCCGACGAGCTGATCTTCACCTGCGACCTCTACGAGACCGCCGACCGCCACCGCGCCTTCGAGATCGTCGCGGGGCTGCGCCAGGGCTGAAGAGCGCTGGCGCGCCAGCCGCCGCCGGCGCGTCAGCTGTTCTTGAGACGGAAGCCGATCTTCACGCTGACCTGGAAATGCGCGACCTGGCCGTCGGCGACATGCCCGCGGATCTCGCCGACCTCGAACCACTCGATGTTCTCCAGGGTCTTGCCGGCTTCGGCGATGGCATTACGGATGGCCTCGTCGATGCTGTTGCGCGACGAGCCGACGATCTCGATCTTCTTGTAGGTGTGGTGATCCGACATGAACCTCTCCTCTGCTTCGCCGGGGCTCCGCCCGCATGAACGCGTCCTGCCTGAATTGAGGCTAGCAGTACCCGGCGAAGTTCAGGCGCAGGGTGGATAAGGCGAAGCTTATCCGCCGCTGGGCCTGCCCGGCGGCATCGATCCGGCTGGCAGGAGGCGCATCGCGCTTCGTCTAGGAGCCCGGGGGACGCCGGGTCCTTGCCGGCGATCGGCGTTGCCCGCCACCGTGGTTCGCCCGCAAGCGGGCTACGACGGTGCACAAAGGGGAATCCGCGTTCATGCCGACCGGACGCGTGGAAAATGCTGCGCAGTTTTCCACCCTACGAACCTCTCCCTGCAGGAGCGTGGGAACGAGCGGTAGGGTGTGCTCCGCGCACCAGCAAGGTATCGAGCCATCCCGAAGCCCGCGGTGCGCGCAGCGCACCCTACGCGAGTCGGCGGTAGACGTAGGGTGGATAACGCGAAGCTTATCCACCGCTGGGCCCCGGCGTTGCGGCGGATCGCCCGCAAGCGGGCTCCTACAACGGTGCAAACAGGGGAATCCGCGTTCATGCGCACCGGACGCGTGGAAAATGCTTCGCAGTTTTCCACCCTACCGGCATGCGCTTCATCGGTGCAGCCCGCCCGGACGGCCGAAACCTTCGGCCTGCATGCGCCACAGCGCGTCGAACTCGCCGCCGCGCCGGCGCAGTTCGTGCGGTGCGCCGTCCTCGACGATGCGTCCGTCGCGCAGCACGACGATGCGGTCGAAATGGGCCAGGGTCGACAGCCGGTGCGCCACGGCCAGCACGGTGCGGCCCTGGATCAGCTGGTTCAGGGCATCCTGGATCTCCGCCTCGGACTGGGTATCCAGCGCCGAGGTGGCCTCGTCGAGGACCAGGATCGGCGCGTCCTTGAGGAACGCGCGGGCAATGCCCAGGCGCTGGCGCTGACCGCCGGAGAGCATCACCCCGCGCTCGCCGACCAGGGTCCGGTAGCCGTCGGGCAGGGCGCGGATGAAGCCGTCGCAGAAGGCGTGCCGCGCCGCCGCGAACACTTCCTCGTCGCGGGCCTCGGGGCGGCCGTAGCGGATGTTCTCGAGGATGCTGCGGTTGAACAGCGCGGTTTCCTGCGGCACCACGGCGATCTTCTCGCGCAGGCTGTCCTGGCTGACCTGGCGGATGTCCTGGCCGTCGATGAGGATGCGCCCGCCCTGCACGTCGTCCAGGCGCTGGATCAGCGCGATCAGCGTCGACTTGCCGGCCCCCGAGGCACCGACGATGCCGACCTTCTGCCGGCGGGGATGTGCAGGCTGAAATCGTCGAACACCGGCGCGCGTCCCGGATAGCCGAAGCGGATGCGTTCGAAGTCGATGTCGCCCTCGTCCAGGGTCAGTACCGGCTCGGGGTCTTCCAGGCCGTGGGGCTGGTTGATGATGCGCAGGGTGTCGGCGATGGCGCCGACCTGCTGGGTGGTGTCGACCAGCGCCAGGGCCAGGTCGCGCGAGCCGTGCAGGATGCGGAAGGTGAGCGCGCTGACCAGCACCACGTCGCCGGCGCTGACCGCGCCGCCGAGCCAGCTGCGCACCGCCCAGACCAGCATGCCGCCGGCCATCAGTGACAGGCAGATGTCGTGCAGCACCCGCGCCTTTTCCAGGTACATCCAGCTGCGCCGCTGGGCGTGGGCCTCGTAGCCGATCTCCTGGGCCAGGCGTTCGGCCTCGCGGTCGCGGGCGGAGAAGGCCTTGATGGTCCAGACGTTGGACACCGCGTCCACCAGCTCGCCGCCGACCCGCGCGGCCTGGGCGGCGAAGCGCTGGTGCCTGCCGCGCCCGCGGATGCCGAAGCCGGTGATCAGCAGCGCCACCAGCAGGACGAAGCCGATCAGCGCCACGGCCATGCGCCAGTCGACGGTGAACAGCACCACCACCGCGCCGAGGAAGTCGACGATCGGCGGCACGATCTTCCACGCAAGCCCGCCGTAGAGGGTGCCCGCGGCCTGGCCCACGGCGGAGATGCGGTTGCCCAGCGCGCCGGCGAAGTGCTCGTTGAAGTAGCGCATCGGATGGCCGGTGAGGTAGCGGAACAGGTCGACGCGGATGTCCACGCAGCTGGCCACCACGGTGCGGCAGCCGAGCCAGCCGCCGAGGCGCCAGAAGACGTTCTCCACCACGATCAGGCCGAGGAACAGCCACAGCGGGAACCAGACGTCGGCGCCGCCACGCTCGCCGCCCTCGGCCATGGCATCGACCAAGAGCTTCATGCCGTACTGCACCGCCACGGCGCAGATCGCCGCGCTCACCACCAGCGCCAGCAGGCCGCCGAAATGCCAGGGCCGGGCACGCACGTAATGCCAGAGGAACGCCAGAGGCCGGCTCGGCAGCACCCGGCGGCGGCGCGCGTCACGGCCGGGGCGTTCATGCCGGCG
>NZ_AZSV01000150.1:0-5073 GCF_000582595.1 Pseudomonas sp. BAY1663 | reverse complement strand
TTGTGTGACTCGATCTGCTCGTTGGCCAGCGCCAGTGCCTGGGAGATCGCGCCCAGAGCGTCAGCCAGAGGTTCCAGTGCAATGAGCTGGCTTGGCTCGCGTTGCTTATCGGCAAGATGCTGACGATTGAGGGCAATCCGAGAAGACAGCAGCGCCACTTCTGTCTTCAGTGTTTCCGCATCGAGAAATCGGGAAGGCGCATTAAGGATCTCGGACAATTGCGCCAAAAGCTGATCGGCCGCCGCGGCATAGGTCTTAGCCAGTTCATCAATGGCACGACTGTCATTCAGAAACGTTTCGTCGAATAGGCCTCCAGGTTGGCCGCGAACGAGGCCTCTGTGGCTTGCTGGCAGAAAGGGCAGACTCCTGTCGCCTCATCGAAGTAAGCCCGGCCCTGCCGCACCCAATCGCTGTTGCCCAGCGCCTTGATCATTGCCGCGATATCGACATCTTCCCGGCCCAGAACGCGCTTGCTCAGGATCGGATTCGATTCGTGGGACAACAGCGCATCGAACGAAGGCAATACGACGCGGGGCTCCAACATAGGTGAGGGGCCAAAAATGGTCTTGGCTTTCTCCTGGAGATCGGCCAACGAAACCAATGCTGCAGAATTCCCAGCATGCTCCTGCAGCACACGGACCTTGAAGTTCTCGGCATTGTTGCGTACGCCCTGGAATGCCAAAGCGAATGCACTATCGTGCTTTTTTTCTGGGCCCAGCATGTCTCCTGAAACCAAGCCTCGAGATCGGCGAGTTCTTTGCGTTTTCCTCCCAGACCATCCAGCCCTTCTAGAGTCTCCCTCAGACTGCTGATGCGTCCACTACAGCGACCGGATTCCTGCTTGAGTGCCGCGATCTTGGCAAGATTGTCGACGTTCTTTTCACCGAGGGTGAAGATGCCTTTGAGCTCCGCAGAGGGGCCGAAATTACGTGCAACGAAGTCGCGGTTGTAGACCATAGCCTGAAGGGGCACGCCGCTCTTCCAGCCAACATGGCAACTCGGATAACGAGTGGGGTTGTCGATCACCCTGGAAATTGTGGTTTTGCCACACCCATTGGCACCGTAGATAAAGTTGAACTTCGTCAGCCCATCAAGCGCTTGTACCTCTTGTCCATACGAAGCCACCCCCACTATCCGTATTGACTCAATCATTCGCCTCTCTCCCTAGGCAATCGGTGCCAATCTCTGGCCGGCTATTCGTTATATAGCTTGCAATGTCATTCGAATAGAGTGAGTGAAAGACTAGACCAGTCGAGGTCTAGTGATCTATTCCGGAGGCGCACGCTGGATATGGGCGATTTGGCGGAGAGTTCTGTCGTCACGAGGGTGTATTTGGCTAGTTCGGCGAAGGTGCCCCAGTGAGCGCTTGTGGCGGGTCAGTGGTTTTTGCAGGACTGCCACCGACATTCTGCGGTAGACGAGCGCAGCCACGGTGGCTACAGAGCGAAGTCTCGATGACCTATCAATGAGCTGCCGGTGGATTAGCTGAATGCGGCATAGGGATATTAAATTCCCCCGGTGGTATTGCGGGATTTTCAGCTCAATAGGGGCGGTGTTAGCTAGTAGGCCTGGGGCGAGTTCAATTGTCAGAAGCTGCGGCTAGAGATGAGTTGTAAATCAGGGGGACAGGTAGGGCCTTTTGTTCTGGCCGGTACACGTCCTGGTACTACAGCTACGTGAAGAGCTGTCACGTAATCTAAAGGCGTTCACCTGAAAGACACTGCTGGCTCAGCCAGCGCAAAGCGGCTCAGACCTTAACGAGGCGCGTATCCAGGCCGAAGCGCTCTTGGCTGATCATTCGATACCTGCCCTCGGCCAGCTCGCGACTGACAAGCAAGTTCCAAGAGTGGCGAGTGACGGCGGATGGGATCAGTACGAACGGATGCTCGGCCAGCAGGGCGTCTGCAAATTTCTGCTGGTTAGGTGAAGCGGATGCACTCGTCAGCCAGACAGGATTGGGAACATCCTCGGGCTGTATGACCTTGATAAGGCTCTGATCGAGCACTTCAAAGCATGTGAGCACATGCGCAACCGTATCCAGCACATCGAAGCCAACATGCACCGCCACCTCCAGGATGGCGGTTGATGGGTCTGCCGATGCGTACACAACGTTTCGCCCCGGAGGATTCCAGCGGCCACCCAGCTTGTGGGCACCAATGCCACTGTCCCAGGTGTCCTTGTAGAGCTCGCGGTCAAGGCGCCATGCGTACCATGAGCCAGACCAGGGAAGCGGGTTCACTGATAGACCCCGTACTCGATACGCTCCAGATAATCCTCGACGGCCTGAAACCCCACCGGGTTGTCGATAACGTCCAGCGGCACGTCGCCGTCCAGATACTTGCAAGGACGCCCTAGCCATTCTTCGGCCAGCTTCTGAGTGCCGAACACATTGATCGCGTGCTCCAGCACCTTCGCGTACTGGAACGCCACAGCGCTCTGTTGGGAATTGAGGTGTGCTGGTTGCTTGCTGCCCTGGCGCTGGATCGTCCTGATGGACTTGCCCACAATGCGACTCATGATCTTCTTCGTCGAATACAAATCAGAAATCGCAAGCATGTCTTGCACGTCTTTCAGGTCGAAGCCTTTGACCGTGAGCCTGTAGACCATGACCGGACTGAGCTGGTCAGAGTCACTTTGGAAAAGATATTCCGTTGGCCTACGAGCGGCAGGTGCTGGCTTGCGGGTGCGAGTGTCGGCGGAAACCATAGCGTATTCTCCACATGCGACATATGGCATGATTGTAGCGTCATTTGGCGCGCCGTGCAGCGGATAAGTGCTTGGTGCTCTGTTCGTGGCCTGAATCGATTGTGCGCATGCCTGACGTCCCATTCCGGGTGCTCGCGCAGTTGAGCTGCTTGGGTGAGTTTTCGCCCGCCGGCAGCAGTGGCTGGATCGGCGCGTTCGTTACCACTCTCTGAGCCTACCCGCTCTTTGCTATGCTGCCAGCCTGCGCCGCAGGACTTAGTTGGCTGCGGCCTGCCGCCGCCTCCCCTTGCGGACACCTCATCCAACCGGCTTCTGGAGTCGCGATGAAACATCATCTGGTGATCGAAGACTGGGAAGGCGATGGCGCCATTCGCCTGCCCGACGACGTTCTGCAGGAAATGGGAGTTGATGTTGGAAGCACGCTCTACCTGCTTGAGGAATATGTAGGCACCACCCGTTGCCTGGTGCTCAGTAAGACTCCGCGCATTCCTGATCGCGTTGATGAACTGGCTGGCCATTGGGAGTCGTTTGGCAAAATCTCTGCCGAGATAAACGCCAATGACGAGTGAGCTGACTACCCAGCCTGCTGCCCGCGAATCCCGGTGCGTGACGCTCTGCCATTGCCTCCTGCAAGGAGCAAAGACTTTCATGCATAGACAAGGGCCGCTAGCCTCTGGCCAACCACATTCCTGGGTTGCGCAAATGTGACAGCCCAGGACAAAAAGCAGGTTTGTGCGAACTCAGGCGCAGCACGGCTGTAATTGTGCATTCCACGCGCCGATGCGAGCGGGGGCAGCGCCAAGTACCAGTGATCTATTAACCCCCCACTAAGTTACGATGATCGCTGCAGATCGCGAGCAGAACTCAGGCTCAATGAGACGACGGTAGGACGCGTCAGGGTCTGGCTAGTGGTCAAAAATCGATATCCCGGATTTCGTTTTTTGTGCCAAGGGTAACTGCCCTCGGATGTCTCTATTAGCCTTAAACTGCAAGACACAGTAAAATACGAAACCCTTGCAGTACGGCACTTAGAGGCATTTTTGAACGCTTGTCGCCAACCAAGATTTCTGTACCGCATTGGCCTCCGAAGGAGGGGTCGTGGGTTCGAATCCCGCCGGATGCGCCATCCATGAAAGGGCTCAGGTGAAAACCTGGGCCCTTTTGCTTTTTCTGGATTCTCGCCAGTGCCCCACGTCATGATGAGCGGCCCGTCCGAGCGGCTCGCCGGGCCTTGATGGGGTCAATGGAAAAGGAATCGAGAAATGCTCTATCCCAATTCGCGCATGGAAACCTATTCGGCCAGTCGTGTCAGCCTGGACGAGCCCTGCAGCGTTCGGCTCGAGGCCGACCGGGTGCGCGTGGAGTATGCCCAGGACGGTGAAACCTACGCCTACAGCGGAACCGCCCAGGGCGAAGGCCATTACCAGTTGCGCTGCGAAGGCTACCCGGAGTGCCGGGCCACGCTGCATCGTTTCGAGGGCTCGGTGTTTCTCGAAGGCTTCTGGGTGGAAGAGAGCAGCCAGGGAATGTGGCGCATTCGCCTCGGCGAGTGAGGGGCATGTGCCGGTTACTCCGCCCCCGGGCAAGGGCTGCACGGCCGAACGCGAGTTCGCACCTTTCTCCCATACCTCGGGAGACCGCCCGGCGCCATACGGCCCGGGCGGGTCTGGTTCAATAGCTCTTGTAGGGCAGGAACTTGCCGGACAGCACGACGTTCACCCGGTCGCCCTTGGGGTCGGCCTGGCGCTGGATGTCCATGGAGAAATCGATGGCGCTCATGATGCCGTCGCCGAACTCCTCGTGGATCAACTCCTTGATGGTCGAGCCGTAGACACTGACGATCTCGTACCAGCGGTAGATCAGCGGATCGGATGGCACCGCGGTCGGCAGCGAGCCCTTGTACGGCACGATCTGCAGCCAGGCCACCGCTTCGTCGGACAGGCCGAACAGCGTGCCGAGGGTTTCCGCCTGGGCCTTGTCGAAGGTCATCTGCCCGAGGCAGCCGGCAGTGGTCCACTCCTTCGACAGGCCGATGGCGTCGGCCACCTGGCTCCACTTCAGGCCCTTGCTGACCTTGGCGGCCAGGATCATCTTGGTTACGTCTTCGCGGCTGGAAATCATCGGATATTCCTCTTGGTGTCGTTGCCGGGCGGCGCGGCGGCTGCCCGCTCACGGGGTTCGATTGGGAGGGTTCAGTCAGCCAGGGCAATACTGAACGGGATCGGGTTGCGCATGGAGTTGGCCACCGGCGAGTAGAAATTGGCCTGGCACACGATCTCCTCCAGCTCCTCGCGGCTCGCATCGCCCTCCACCAGCACCTTCACGCGGATTTCCTGGAAACCCATCTGCGCCGGCTGCATCTCCGCG